>JALQWE010000246.1:279-6059 GCA_023258825.1 Planctomycetaceae bacterium
GATCTGGTTTCCCTGGCAGGTTACGGGTATGCAATCGGAAGCGGAAGCCCATGCGGTGAACCGCGGAACGAACGATCAGTTCCGGCTTCGTGTTTTTAGACGCGATGCGGGACATGTTGAAGGACCGTTGTTCCGGGTTATGGACATCCGTCATCTGAGGGTTCCAAAGTGAGCGTGAGTACGGTGCCGGGGCTGCTGCGTTCGAAGAACGCGTGGAGGGGGAAAAGAGCTGTGGGCAGGCGATTGTGGGAAGAAAATCGCTGCGCAGGACACAGAGCGTATAGATTGTGTGTGTTATCAGGATCTGTAGCAAATGGAATTCGCCGGGATCAAGGGGGGCCGCCTGCTGGGGGGCTCAGGGGCGGATTTGATGGACGAATGGCTGTGACGCGTACCGGTGCAGCCGTTTGCAGTTCCCGGGGGTGGCATAGAGAGGGCGCGGGGGCTCCCGCCAATCCCCGAATCGTCGAATCCTGAGACACCGCAGTTGCTGAGCACAGGGCGGCTCAGTATCTTTCGTGTTTGGCCTGACCCCTGGAGCATTGGCGTGGCGGGGCTTCCCTGAATGGGGGCTGTTGGATTGTTGGTGTGCCGGGGGTGAAGTGCAGATGTTGGGTGAACTGTGTCCGTGGCAGCACCACTGGCAGTGAACTGAGTCTGACATTCTGGTGTGGTTGGTCGATGTGCCCGTGCGGCGGACTGTGTTGAAGGAACGATGGAAGCGGACCCTATGCATACCTCGGACATTGATATTTCGTCGTCGCGGGTGTTGATTGCGGATGACATTCAGCAGAATCGGGAATTGCTGGAGGCCTATCTGGTTGAGGAGGGGTATCAGATTTTAATGGCTGCTGACGGCCAGCAGACGATGCAGATGGTGGCTCAGCATCAGCCCGACCTGATTTTGCTGGACATCATGATGCCTCGGATGAGCGGATATGAGGTCTGTTCGCAGTTGAAAGCCGATCCGGCGCAGCGTGGCATACCGGTGTTGATTGTTACGGCGTTGAACGAGCCTGGCGATATTGAGAAAGCGGTCAATGCCGGGTGTGACGATTTTCTGACCAAGCCGGTCAATCGTCTGGAGTTGAGGACACGGGTACGTTCGTTACTGCGAGTCCGGCATTTATCAAGTGAGCGAGACCGATTGCTGGCCTATCTGCAGGAGATGGAGCATCGGATTCTGCGGGGCGGAGACTGACGTTTCGGGGTGCGTGGCCGTGAATCGCCTGGCGACGAAATCCCGTCGAGTGGATGGCGGGTGTGTTCGTGTCGTCGGGCGCTGGCTATGTGTACGGGACGTTGTCTGAGGAATTGCAGGGGACCGCGCGTCGCGAATGTCGTGACAGGCGGTTGATAGATTTGCACGTGGAAAACTGGTGAGACATGAGTGAAGCAGAAGCGGGCCGTTCGACTTTTTCCCTGAAGCGTTCGGAGGTCCCGGGGCATGCGGAGATTGTGATTCGCAGTCGTCGTGCGCAGCCCTTTTTTGGTCGCCATCCGTGGGTCTTTGCCGGTGCCGTGGACCACGTAAAAAGTTCCATGGAAGGGGGCCCTGCGCCGGGTGATGTGGTGCGGGTGGTCAGCCAGGATGGTCACTTTATTGCGTGGGGATTGTTCAATGCGAACAGTCGAATTCTGGTGCGATTGTATTCATGGAAGCAGGACGAAGGGCTGACAGGAGATTTCTGGCGGCAGCGAGTGCAGCGGGCTGTTTCCAGTCGACGTGCGTTGTTTGACGTTCGTTCAGCGTCATGTGGAGTGCGACTGATCTTCAGTGAGTCTGACGGGTTATCCGGGCTGACTGTGGATAGTTACGGGGGCTATCTCCTGGTGCAATTCACCAGTCTGGCCTTGTTCCAGCATCGGGAGGCGATTCTGTCTGCGTTGCAGGACGAGTTGCGACCGGAGGGAATCTGGTTGCGGACAGAAAAGGGGATGCGTGAGGCGGAGGGGCTGGATGTTGTTGACGGTCTGATGTCTGGTCGAGAGCCAAACGGTCCGGTCTTTATTGAAGAGCATGGGATTCGATACGGAGTGGATGTGCAGCGCGGTCAGAAGACGGGCTGTTATCTTGATCAGCGGGACAATCGACTGGCTGCCAGTCGATATATGCGGGGGGCAAAGGTGCTTGATGCCTTCTGCTTTTCGGGCGGCTTCGGGATTACCGCGGTGAAGGCTGGCGGCGCGGCTTCGGTGGTTGGCGTGGATTCTTCAGAGGCCGCATTAACGATCGCCAGAGCAAATGCGGAATTGAACGGGGTGTCGGAGCGTTGTCAGTGGCTGCATGAAGACGTCCGCCCTGCCCTTGAGGCGATGGCCGGGGAAAACCGACAGTTTGATGCCGTCATCCTGGACCCTCCGCGCATGGCGCGGACTCGAAATGGCCTGGACCGTGCGGTTTCGGGCTATCTACGATTGAATGAAGTTGGCCTGAAGGTGCTGCGGCCCGGTGGAATTCTCGTCACCTGCAGTTGCTCAGGGTTGGTCAGCCGAGCGGACTTTTCGGAGATTATTTCCGAGGTCTCGCGACATTCGGGACGGGACATTCAGATTCTGGAGCAGCGAGGCCAGCCGGCGGATCATCCTGTGAGCGCGACCTGCCCGGAAACGGAGTATCTGAAGGTTCTGATTTGTCGCGTCTTCTGAGCGTGGTGCGTGGCAGGCAATCCCGGCAAATGCTGCTGAGCGCGGGGCGGTGAATCAGGGGCAGATTACTTCGACGTGTGCAGCACGCGGGAATTGAAGATGAACGTTTGATGCTCCTGATCCAGGCCTGCGCGGTCAGAAATCAGCCGTAGGGAGCGATTCCACCAGTCGAGGGGCCTTGGTTCCTCGACTGTGACCCGGAATCGGACCGTATCGGGAGAACTGTTCAGAGTGCTGGAAATGATGGCCAGTTGAAAGCGGTCTTCCGGATACAGCGGGCTGCCAGTTTGATGCAGCGAAAGGCGATCGAGTCGGACCGGCACCCAGTCCTCCTGAGCTGTGCTGCCCAGCCACTGTCGGAGGAACTGGGGGAGTTCCGGCGTATCGGACCGGTGGACCCAGAGCGTCCACGATTCCGGGCGAGCCGAGTAAAGCTGCCATGCAGGCCAGTTATCAGCCACGCCAAAAAGTCCGGAGACAGAGAAGGCGGAAATCAGCAGTCCCCCTACCCCGAATCGGCGACCTGTACAGGCTGGCGGAAGGCCTCTGAGGAACAGCAGCGGGACGAGGATGGGAAAGCAAAGGTTCCAGAGCAGAACTCCAGGATGATGATTCAGGCCGATTGGCCCAAGTGCCAGCAGCAGCGAAGCGTGCATCAGGACGGCAAGGACGACCGCGGGAATTCGTGTACGACGGAAATCGAACAGCAGTAAGATTCCGGTGATGATTTCCATCGCGCTGAGGACATGGCAGGCGAGGTTCACTGCGTTGGCGGTGTGATCAGCCGGACCAGGGAGGAACTCCAGCAACTGTCGGGCAATGAGGCCGGCAATTCCGGCTTGCGGATTTGCTGTGATTCTGGAAAGGCCGGAGCAGATATAAAGCGTGCAGATGGTCAGTCTGAGTTGTGGAGCGCGGGATTCCGGGGGGTGTGTGACGGCGATAAACATGGCCAGAATGAACAGCCAATGCCATGCCTGAAGACAATGTTGATTGCAGATAACGGGGACGACTGCTGCCACAAGTGCGATGCTGCAGAGGAGTCGGCGTCCAGCGCGGTTTCCTGTGGGAGCCCCGGGAAAAGGCTTCAGACTCATTGCGAGGCAGATAAGAAACAGGAGACCTGAGGTCAACGGGATTGCCAGTATGGGAAGTGACAGCGCCAACAGCGGGACGACGGGAAATCGCTCCGGGGCAAACCAGAGCGGCCATGTCGCCAGCATGAGCAGCATCTGAAAGGTGGCGAGGCATCGCAGAGCGAGATCGGCTCGGGTGGTTTCCACCAGGTGTTCACTGTCTGCTGGGCGGCTCACTGGTGTCATCGCGCGAGATCCTGGTGCAGTGCGCCGAGTTGCAGAAACATTTCTGTTTTATCCACGAGGGACGCAGCCCAGGGCGGCAGAGTTTGTCCGGGGAATCCGGTGAGGGCTGTAATCGGCAGGCCCTGGCGGTGCATGGCGTGGAGTTGGGGGATCAGGGTTGGGGGATCTTCATCCAGATCGACGAGGAGCCAGTCCGGGGCGAGCGAGCCTGCTGTGAGCAGTGCATTGAGAACATCCGGATGAGCGGACTCAGCCTGAATACTGTGCTGTCTCAGGACACTGCGGACAGTGGTACGAAAGTCCGGGTCACAGGCTGCGATGAAGGCGCGTTGTGGTTGGCACTGGTTGCTGGTTGGGGCGAGCAAGCTGAAGACACGATGTGCAAAGACATCTTCACTGGCGGCCATCGGGGAGACGGGTGAACGCGAGTGTTTCAGGGCCTGAAGTTCCTGGCGGAGGACTGCGATGGCTGATTTTTCGGGGACACGGCAGATGGTGGGCCATTGGCCGTGGGTGCGTCCGTCTGCGAGGCACAGGGGCCCATCGCAGCAGATGACGCGACGAAAGAGCATGGCTCCAACAAGGCTGTGAATATCGGCCGTCGGAAACTGGTCTGGAAACTCTCGAAAGACAAGCACCAGGTCCGGGAGCGATCGGGAGAAGAAGGGGGATTTCAGGGCCAGGGGAATGGTTGGTGCCTGCCCGAGTTGGTCATCGGGGACGGTGGATTTCAGCCACTGGACGATGCTGTTAAAGGCGGGATCGGGGCGTCCGATCCCGAGGATACGTGGGGAGCTGACATTTGCGGTGCGTGTCATGGCAGTCTCTGGCAGGCAGTGCCGACCAATCAGCCGCTGGCGTGAAGCAATTCAAGGGCGGCTTGCTGGATTCGCTGTGACGCTGTCTGACTGACGCCGGAGAGCAATGGAAACTGCCGACCGGTAGCCGCAATTTCAGCCAGAGCCACGGCTTCGTGGAGGACACGGATGGGATTGATTTCGTTGCGGAGTGATTCGAGTGGCAGGAAGATTCTGCGAATCGCCTCGGCACGATCATAGTTCTTCTTCAGGATGGCCTGCAGCATTTCCTGTGAGAGTGCCGGGTTAATGCAGACACAACCGGACGTGTAACCGTTGAGCTGGAAGCGGGTCATATGCACGAGAGCGGGTTGTTCACCGATGCCACTGCAGATGAGGGTGGGATCAACCATGGTGACAAGGCGGGCGAGGTAGTCGTCCTGCGCCGGATCCTGCCGCACGATGGCGTATTTGATGAACGACACAAGACCGTCCCGGACCAGTTCGGCAGCACCTTCGGGACTGATGTAGCCTTCTTCCTTAATGTACAGCACGGCAGGGCGCCCGATGGTTTCCACGAAGCGTCGGAACCCTGTCATCAGCCCGGGTTCGGTCATAATCGCTTTTGTGGGAAGCACCATCACTGTGGGGAATTTTGTTGACTTCAGCAGGTCGGCCTGATCCATCATCAAACCATAGGCCGGGCCGACGGAGGGGATGACGGCGGTGTGTTCGCCGGCGATTTCTTCGAGGATATCAAGGAGACGTGCGTATTCGGTGTAGCGGATGTTGTAGAGATTGGCGTTACCGCCGTAAAGCAGCATCGACACGCCACCGGCCTCGAGATGCCTGACGATTTTCAGGTTCTGCGCGGGGCAGATCGCTTCGGCAACGTTTCGCGCCAGTGGTGGTACTGCGAGAACGGAGTTCTGAAACTGTGACGGCAGGATGGGCGTGGTCTGCATGTTCGGCGCGATTCTGCTGAAACCGGAAAACGGGGGCTGCGGGTCTT
>JALQWE010000247.1 GCA_023258825.1 Planctomycetaceae bacterium
GCAGTCCTCAAGCCCCACACGATTGACCACGATTTCCACTTTGCCACGAATGGCCGGGAAGTTTTCCAGAAACTGCATGATCCGAATCACGTTTCGCAGGCTGGAAAGATCCAGCTGTGTGACCAGCAGGATCCGGTCGGAGACTTCCATCACAGCAAGGTCCATGCGGCCAAACATCTTGCTCACGTCCACAATCAGGTGTGAGAATGTGGCTTTGAGCAGCGCCATGATTCTTCGCAGGTCATCCGGCCGAATGACCTCTGCATGTTCCATTTCCAGCGGACGTGGCAGCAGGAAAACTCCGCTTTCATGGCGCGTCAATGATCGTTTCAGGAGTCCATAGTCCAGACGGCTCATGTTGTCCGCAAGGTCACGAATGGAGTGCTCGGGGATGATGTCCAGCCAGACGTCGGCATCTCCCAGCGTCAGATCGAGGTCAATTACGACCGGAGAGTTTCGTGATTCCTGCGCCAGCACTGCCGCAGTATTCACCGCGATTGCTGTACAGCCGACTCCGCCGGCCACACCGGCGATCGTGATGATTTGACCACTACGTGAATTGCCTTCGCTGGTACCCCCACCAAGGGATACGCGAATGCGGTCCAGCGCGGAGACAAAGTCTTCCAGTTGAATGGGGAGATTGAGAAATTCTCGAGCCCCGTTTCGCATGGCCTGCAGAATCAGGCTGCCCTCCTGTGACGAACTGACTACAAGGACAGCACAACTGATCTGAGACCGCGCTACCTCGCCCACCAGTTGCAGAGCACGTGTGGGATTTGAATCGAGGTTGATCAGCACGATCCCCGGAAGCGTCTGTCGCGCGATATCCATGAAGCTCTCGTAGCGGGAGCACTCCGCTTCAAGCCAGACGGTCTCCACGCCCAGCAGCATGGACTTCAGGGCGTTCCGTGAACGCTCATCAGGATCCACCGTAACCAGTCTCAGTACATTTTTCATAGCCAATGCCCGTCATCAGTGAAAGTGCTGTGTGTGTTTCAGCAGCGTCTCTGAGGCTCCCTATCTCATTGTTGGTGAGATCAGCCCCTCGTCATCAGGGATCCGTAGTTTGGCTCCGGAGTCAGTTTCCGAGTCATCTGTTTCGCGGATCTTCGAACGACTGGCAGGCTTGATGCGTCCGCCACCCCCTGCGTCACCCGTCTCCGGCTTCGGACGTTCCTGACTGGCGGTACGACTGCTGGTCGATGCTTTTTTTCCGGATTTCCCTGCATCTGTGCAGTCAATCTCGCGACAGTTGCGACAGTTCGGATCGCTGCAGCGTTTGGCCGCTGCCGGCTGAGTCCGACATTGTTCACACTCGTCCCCGACCTTCGGAACCTCCAGCATTCCATAGGCGAACAATTCCCGGTCCACAGGAATGTCTGTGGACATTCCCGGGCCGATGGCCGGAACCTGCTCCGGTGTCATTGGCGCCACCAGTTCCGGAGTGACCAGAATGATCAACTCTGTTTCCGATTCCGTGTGCTGTTTTCGGCTGAAGGCAGCCCCAAGCCATGGCAGTTCGCCAAGGAACGGAACTTTCTGAGTTGTTCCGTAAGAGCGACGGGAGACGAGTCCGGCGATTACCAGTGCCTCGCCGAAGTTCATTTCCACCTGAGTATTCGCACTGTTGGTGCGGAACGAGGTGGTTGGGGCACCGTTAATAATCACGACCTGGGAAAAGTCCTGATCGCTGACGCGAGTTTCGACCTCTAGTCGTACGCGACCATTGCCCAGAATGTACGGCACGGCATTCAGCTGAATACCGAATTCCCGATACTGGACGCCGGAGGTTCCGAGGCCGCCTGCTACCGGAATGGGTGTTTCACCGCCGCTCAGAAAATTGGCGGGGCGACCATTATCGGTGACAATCATCGGGGTGGCATGAGTCTTGAAGATGCCTTCGTCCAGCATCGCCTGCACAAAGCCCTGGAACACACTGTTGGGACGCGTTAAACCCCATGTGATGGTACTGTCAGAGAATCCGCGTTGTGTGATTGAAGCGGCTCCGCCAGCCACCTCCAGACCTGAAATCGGCGTGATGGGACCGGGAGTGGACACCAGATAGCCGTCGGGGCGTACCATGGAGAAATTCATGCCAAGGCGACGCAGCTTGGATCGCTGTACCTCCATCACGGTGCACTTCAGCATGATTTGCTGCACACCACCAGCCTGCATGTGATTCAGAACTTCGGGATAAAACTGCTCAGCAATCGCCTGAATCTCGCTGACATGCTCCGGCTTTGTCACCCAGCCATCCAGTCGCACAGATTCATCACTGATCTCTTCGACATGGATCGTGTTGTCAGGGTACAGCCGACGAATAAAGGATTCGAGATGGCGAACGTCACCGCGGATCAGAATCTCAAGCTCAAATGTGCGATCGTGCTCATCCACAATGGTCAGCGACGTGACACCGGACTGCAGAGCGTAGATGCGTATCTGCTGCGGGTTATCTTCGACAGTCTGAACCGTCAGTACCTCTTCATCGAAATCCATGACCCTACGAATGCGCGCACTGTGTTCAATGAACATCGAGAAACGCTCTACGAGGGCAATCTCGTTTCGTCCTTCCTGGACCACGTAGACTGGTGACGACCGCTCGGCCTGCAGCACCGCTTCCGCGACCTCAGCCTGCAACAGGGTCGTGAATACCAGAACTCTGAACAGAATAAGTCCAACCCGCATCCCTGCACCCCTGAATTTCCGCTGCACTTCAGTCCGTTTCCGGAGTGAAGTCCAGTGGCCCGAAAGGGATTACTCCCCGTTAACTCGTATTCTCCATATTGCAGAGGCTGTTGTTCGCATCTGCTGATGCTCGCCGCGAATACCTTTCGCGACGGGCTTTTCGCCGGTACCAGCAAGTTGCCTCAGTCACGGACGGTGGATCAACGTTTCAACGACTTGATAAAACTCCATACAGACGAGGTCGTCGATGGCATCGCCTGCCGTACCTTCTCCCGTCGTACGGTATCCCCTTCGTAGATCTCAATCGTCCATGTTTCACTACCTTTATCATCAGCATTTCCGGAGGCAGGCCCCGTTACTACTGAATCCGTCTCGCTTCCGCGTTTTAATTCTTCTTCCAGTAGACTCGGGATATTTGCTCCCAGTGATTCCACATCAGTCGCTTTTGAACTCCCGCTTCGACTGGTTCCTCCCTCCAGGTCTGAGTTGTCACTCTCCGGTGCAACTTGCTGCAGATTTTCGAAATCTCTGGAAATCACCGTCTCACCGCCTCCGCCGGAGACTCCATCAGCTGTTTGCGACGCCGTCGGTCTCCGCATCAGGGTGGAAAGTGTTCCGATCTTTCCTGCCAGTGTAACAGCTCTGCCCTGCTCCGGTGTCACCAGTAACGACAGTGTCTTGGCAGCCCCGGCGACATTGGCTTCTGAACCATAAGTCTGGTTGTCCACGGCAAAGACCTGCACAAACTCAAGGACAGTGATTGTTTTCTGTCGAGCTCCATTAACCTTTGGGTCATCAAACGTCAGCAACAGATCAATCTTGTTCCCTGGCTGCAGCATTCCACTATGAGATGTCGTGGCGTCCACCGGAATTGTCACGGTTGCCATTCCCGGTGGCACGTTGGCGATGACACCATGTTCACCAACATCCCCAACTTCGCTCTGCAGTATCCAGTCACCAGCCTTTACCGGAACCTTCACACAGCGGTTCTCAACTTCTGTCACCGCAGCAAATCTCCCCAGAGGCACGCTCGCCTCCGGCAAAGAAACCACACGAACCATTGAGTTATTCAGTTTAGTCCCCGGTTCAATATCCCTCGTTGCGACCACCACATCGACAACAGGATCCCGGGACTCTTCGCTCCTCTTCAGGACATGGCGAACGCCAAGCATCGAAAGTAATCCGCAGCAAACTGCCACGGCCAGCATAACCACAGCCTGAGGTTTCATAGCGGGTGCGAACTTTCCGTCCCACTCGCATTGCGTGTGTCGCTGCATTCGATTGAAGCCATGGCCCGGCAAGGTCATGCTGTCAGAATCGATACACAGCGAACAACCGTTCTATTCTTCCTCAGCATCATGATCGGCACACTGGATTGCGGGCTTCACCGAATGCTGGCAGGAAAACTTAAAGTCGTTCACTTACACGCAAGCAGAGACAATTGACGTGCCACGAAGTTGATGCCGCCAGAGCCGACCTTCGGCGGCGACGACAGATGCAGATGGGGCAGCGGCAGAATATGCCGCATGTTGCCGCAGACTAAATCATGTTTTGGAACCAGAAGTACCCGATGGTTCCGATGCAGATGGGAATTCCATAGGGCAGCAGCAGCATCCGTGGCTTACGCTCAGCGGCAATGACCGAAAGCTGGACGGGATTGCGGATACTCATCCACTCGCTCAGGATTAACAGAAAATTGCTGTAGTGATGCGCTGTTTTGCGACGGCACAGTACCATGACGATGGCCATGCCGGCACCCAGTACCGCGGAGACCGCGAATGCTGCCAGAGTGACCTGCCAGCCCATCCACGCTCCTATGCCGGCCATCAGTTTCACATCTCCAGCGCCCATACCGCCCACAGAGTACAATGGCAGCAGCGTCAGCAGCCCCGCGCACATCCCCAGTACTCCGGCGCCGAGTCCCGAAATACCGCCCGTCCATGTGGAATAGATCAGGCCCGCCAGTACCATCGGAAAAGTAATCCAGTTTGGCACGCGCAGGTCGCGGCCATCAATCCACGCAGCCAGAATCAGAATCACTGATACAGTCTTCACATGCCAGTTGTTCATCAGAAAATCAGCGACTTGCATTTTTGAAATGCTCCTTTTCAGAATCATGAATTCGCGGCCCGGAATTGGTCCTTCCAGGTTTGTTGTGTTTGCCGTGACTGTCCTCCAGCGGTTCACTACGCCTCGTGTCTCATTCCCGATGACTTCAGGTCATCGTTCTGACTTCATCGTGGTCGCGAATGGTGACCTGCCACAGGCCTCGGTATTCAGGCGAATTACAACACAGATAAAAAAAGGGATGCAGACATAATGCTGCATCCCCTCGAATTTCAATGTCAGCAGGATCAGATGGCTCCCGCTGACTCGTTATCATGTCAGGCTGTTCGACACGCTGGTGAACTTCGCGCTGGCATTCGTACCGACAGTGGTCACAGCTGCGATGCAGACCACGACGATCAGTGCCAGCATGACTGCGTATTCGACAGCCGTTGGGCCATCTTCAGACGCCAGAAATCGCTTTACACTGTTTGCAAACTTGGACATTGCTCATTCCTTCTCGTTGTGCCGCTCTCGCGGGCAATGTGTTTCACAGCGGACGATCCGCAGGTACAGATCCTTACCAAAAGGATCCCCTCACGGCGAATCCCCCCGGTCTCACTGTCGCCTGGGGATTTACTCGCCGTTGTACTATTGAACCTAGGTCACCGTTTCACCACGTCAAAAACTTTTTACCGGTTTTTGTGATCTGATTCTGTCCCCTGAAACTCTGGCTTTAACGAGCTGATGCAGTCTGGAAACAAATGCAGATCTAATGCTGTTTACAATTCTCAACATCACCTGTGGACTCGATCAAACAGAAGTTCCTTCTGCTTTGTCGTGACCTTGTTGCCCGTTGCCCCACTCAGCGTGCGACCGCCGTCAGACCGATCGGAGTGTCGGTTTGATGGGCCAGTCGCTGTCGATCCGCCTGCTGTTGCCATTCCGCGGCGTATCGCCGCATGCGTTCTTCGTCGAATTTATCCAATTCACATTCGTGCAGGGCCCGCCTGAGCAATGCTGATGCGGTGCTGAAACGGCCTCGTTCCGATTCGGTGACCGCCGCCTGAATACGAAAAACCGGCATGTCCGGGTACTGCGACAGTGCATGCTGCCAGAGACTGAATGAGTCCTGCCAAACGGGCTGGTACTCCATCGTGCGAAGCACACAGCCGCCCAGCAGCAATCCCGCCGAAAGTGTGCGCGCTCCAATTGTCAGGATCCTGCTACGTTCGGCAGCAGACAGCAAGCTGGTGATTGTGGCCAGTGATGTTGTCACCATGGCAAACACAATGAGAC
>JALQWE010000248.1 GCA_023258825.1 Planctomycetaceae bacterium
GACCATCAATGCCCCGCAAGCCACACCAGGCACGACGGTAGCTCCACCCACCTCCACAATCCCTCCGGAAAACCTCCCTGGAGAACGAAAGGGAGGAACCAACCCACCGCAGTGGGCCGGCTTCCCCGGGCAAGTGAAGTTGTTCTGACTTCAGGCAGCGGAAATCTGCAGACCACTCTGGTTCTGCTTTTCCACAGTCCAGAGTTTTCCATCCTCTGGCCTCGCTTTGCCGCCCTTCGTTCCCAACGGGCGAGTCATCGACACCCGCAACGATGACTCGCCCGAATTTTTTTCCCGCCCCAAACGGGATGGCCAAATTTTACCCACCCCCCTCGTGAGCGGCCGGTCTCACCCAGCAACTCCCCTAATCCTCAACAAAAACCACCCCAAAAACGGGATTGAAAAAGTCCACCCCATCCCCAATCCGGAATGTCGACCAACATCCGTATTTATCCGTGTCCATCCGTGGTTCCACAGTCCCCCAACCACAAACCCTCATCCCGCGTTCATCCGTGGTTCCCCAACGCACCCAACCCACAAACCCTCACCCCTCTTCAACCTTTATCTACAGCGGCCCGGAACTGACTGATCAGTCCTTCCGGAGCATTGACAATGTGCTCAGGCCCCGGGAAGGCCCCTTTTTTGACATCCTCGATGTAGTCCCGGAAACCATTGACTCGCTCCGCCTGAATCGTCCGCTCCATCTCGTACAGGTTGCGATACTGTTTGGTATGGCGCGGATACGGAGGCGCATGGCAGCCCAGAATGTCCTCTGCGAACATAAACTGAATGTCACCACCACTGCCTGCACCAATCGACGAAGTGACCAGTCGAGTACGTTTGGAGATTTCGGCCAGCAACTGAGCAGGCACAACCTCCACCTCAACAGCCCACGCGCCGGCGTCTTCAAATGACTTGATCTGTTCAAAGATCCACATCGCTTCGTCAATTGTTTTACCCACCGCCCTCAGGCCTCCTGTCCACGTACTCAGGCGAGGCACCAGGCCCGCGTGAGCTTCCACGGGAATACCGGCCTCTGAAACAGCACGAATCAGTTTTGGTCCCCATTGGCACATGATTCCATCAGCACCGGCCTCCATCGCGATATAGCCCGCTCGCACCGCTTCGTCCGCCGTCGCAATCTTTGTCAGCCCGATGCAGAAGGTCATGAACGTATGAGGTGCTGCTTTGCGCATCGCGATGGCATCACCCGGATTCGCGGGGTCAAACCTGACCTTCAGCAAATCAATCCCCGCTGCTTCAGCCGCCACGGCCTCTCGAGTTGTGAAAGGCATGGTCTCGGTAAGAATCGTTTTGCCCTTCAAATCCCTGAGGTGTTTCACCGTGTAGTTGCGGGTGGCGTATTCTCCGCCCAGAGTCATCGTCCGGTGAAGTCCGCGCTTGTGGGCATCTCTGGGAGCCAGCGCACCAAATGGATGTTCGTCAGATTTCATAGATTTCGCAGACAGAGAAACAGAGTGATCCCGGAACGACTGACGCCGGGTTGGGAGGGACAATGGTCCAGGGGCGGTGCCCCTGGCGATGTTGACGATGGCCGTTGGACAATTGCGTTTCTTCGCCAACGGCGATGGTCATCATAGCCTGGGGCATCGCCCCAGGATCATCCGGTTTGCTCAACGCGGCGTTCGCCAGAGCGCCTTGTTTTCTCCGATCAGCCGGTCGGCCGATGGAGGCCCCCAGGTGCCAGCAGGATAAAAGTCCGGCGAAGACGAACTGCTCTCCCACGCCGTCAACACCGGCGTCACAAATCGCCACGCCGCTTCCAGTTCGTCACTGCGAGTGAACAACGTGGAATCACCACGCATCACGTCCAGCAGTAACCGCTCGTACGCTTCCGGCAGAACCTGGTCAAAGTGCTGGTCATAGTCAAAGTCCATTGAGACCGGTTGGACCTGGTAATTCATGCCCGGACGCTTAGTGGAAAACCGCAGCGAAATCGCTTCCTGAGGCTGAATGCGGATGATCAACTGATTGGGACGCGTCTCCACCAGATCACACAGGTCCCCGTCACATTCCACCGTGGAAAACAGATTCAAAGGCGGATTTTTGAATTGAATGGCAATCTCAGTCAGCTGCTTCGGCATCCGCTTGCCAGTCCTCAGAAAGAACGGAACACCCGCCCAGCGCCAGTTATCGATCGCCACCTTCATCGCCACGTAGGTCTCGCGATTGGACGTCGGACTGACCCGGTCCTCTTCCCGATAACCCGCCACTGCCTGACGATTCACCAGGCCGGCTGTGTACTGACCACGCACTACCCAGTTTCCAACCGCCCCCGCATTGCCCGGTCGGAGCGCCTGCAGGACCTTCAGTTTTTCATCCCGAATCTCACGCGCCTGAAACAAAGAAGGAGGATCCATGGCGATCAGACACAGCAACTGCAGCACATGGTTCTGCAGCACATCACGCAACGCCCCGGAACTGTCGTAGTATCCACCGCGGGAACCTTCCATCCCCTGCGATTCAGCCACCGTAATCTGAATGTGTTCCACATGGTTTCGATTCAGCAACGGTTCAAAAATCGCATTGCCAAACCGAAACAACAGAATGTTCTGGACCGTCTCTTTGCCCAGATAGTGATCGATGCGGTAGATCTGACTTTCCATCAGATACCGATCAAGCTGCGCAGCCAGCTCAATGGCCGAATCCAAATCCCGCCCAAACGGTTTTTCAACCACCACCCGCAGACGCGATGCCGCATCACGCGGTGGAATCATCCCGGCAGCATTCAATCCCTCCACCGCCGATGCGAACAATGCCGGTGTCGTTGCAAGGTAAACAATCCGCGTGGGATCCCCGGTGACGTTCGCCTGAACTTCGATCTGCTGAATTGACTCATGCAGCCCGGAATACGCCGCCACATCCGCAATGTCCAGCTGCTGGTAGTACAACTGTTGCGCAAAGGATTCCCAGGCGACAGGGTCGAACTGATCCCCCAACCGCGCTGCAACGACCTCTTTCAATTCCGCACGGAACTCTTCATGCGACTTTGCACGGCGCGCGACACCCGTGACCGGACAGTTCGCAGGAAGATACTTCTGCTGCGATAGTCGAAACAATGCTGGAATCAGTTTACGAGAGGTCAGATCTCCCGAGGCCCCAAAAATCAGAATTGACGCATTCACCTCAGCCGCCATGCCCTGTACCCTCAGAAATTCTGCAGTTACCTTCCGCAGCGCAGTCTAAAGGATTCGGGGCCGGCCTTAAAGGTGCCGCCTGCCTTTGTTACTCAACCTTACCATGATTCACAATCTGCCGCAGCAACTGCAACGAAACGCCTTCCAGATTATCCATCACCCGGTGATGCGCCCGACTCAACTGATCCCACGTCCGCCCCCGCGACACAATTCCCAGACATTTCGCCCCGGACGACAGAGCCGCCTCAATGCCGACCGGCGCGTCCTCCAGCACCACACACCGCTCCGGCGACAGACCCATACCCGCAGCCGCTTTCAGAAACACATCCGGGTGCGGTTTTCCCCGCTCCACGTCCGCTCCCGTGATCACCGTCCGAATCACACCTCGGGCCTGCAACTGCTCAATCGCGACCGCCACATTTTTCGGCGGACCACTCGATCCGATCGCCATCGGAATCCCCGCCATCGACAATTCACCAATCAAACGAGCAGCCCCCGGCATGTGCGGAAAATCAACGGCAATCAGCTCCCGATACATCTGCTCCTTCTCTTCATCAAAGGCCGCAATCCCTGCCTCGTCCGGCGGATTTTCCCAGGTGTCCCGAATCACTTCCCGACTCGTCCGACCAAATCCCGCCAGAAACTGCTCCTCGGTACACTCCCGCCCATGACGGCGACAACAGTCCTGCCACGTCTGCAGATGCGCCGCATACGAATCAATCAGCACACCATCCATATCAAAGATCACACCGAACTCGGCAACTGCAGCCACCTGCGACTCCCCCCAATTGGCAAAATTACTCACGCCCAGCCGTCATTCCCCTGCGGGTTCCGAAGGCAACTCACCCTGCGAAAATACGGAAACGTCCGAAACCGTTGCGGTCCCCCGCGGCCAGCTCAGTACAAATCGTGCCCCCTGGCCCGGTCCACCCTCCACACGCACCCGTCCACCATGCTCACGCAGAATCTTGCGACTCACCGGCAACCCAATCCCCGTGCCACGCGCTCCCTTGGACGATTCAAACACATTGAAAATGGACGTGCGCTGGTCTTCAGGAATCCCCGGACCGTTGTCACTGACCGCGACCAGCATGGTGTCCGTCGCCCGGTCATACCCCGTCTGAATCACGACCGCCCCACGCTCCATCCCCTCCACCGCGTCAATCGCGTTCGAAACAATGTTCAGTATCGCCCGATGTATGCCCTCCGCATCAAAACTGGCCGGTGGAACACTTTCACCCGGTCGAAACTCCAGCGACACGCCGCACTCTGCAGCTCGCGCAGCCGCCAGCTCCGCAACTTCCCCCACAATCCGGTTCAAATCCGCCACCCGCAACGCCGGGACCCGATCCCTGCTGAAACTCAGCATGTCCATCACGAGGTCATAAATTCGAGTCTGGTTGCGTTCCACAATCCCCCAGCCCTGACGGATTAACCCATCATTGCCCTGATCCAGGCCCATGCGAATCAGGTGACTCCCGCCACGAACACCCTGCAGGATGTTTTTCACATGATGACTGAGCACGGTGATCGTTTGCCCCATCGCCGCAAACCGCTCGGCTTTCACCATCGCATCCTGGAACTGTCGAGACTCAATCGCCAGCGCCGCCTGACGAGCAACCGTCACAATCGTCCGCAAATGCTCGTCCGTCAGCCGCTCCCGAATCCCACCCGACATCGCCTGCTCAAGCGGTGTTGTTGTGTCCAGATAAAACACCCCCAACAGGTCCGAACGGCCACGCATCGGCGCACAGATGGCTTCACAAATTCCTTCCGACACAATGCTCTGCGCCGCCGGAAATCGCTCGTCCAGACGAGCGTCCGAAGTGCGAACGGCCGTCCCGTTCCGCAACACATAGTCTGTAATCGATCGCGAAACCGGCATCTGCTGAGACCGCTCGGCCAGCTCTCCACGATGCGCAAACGCAATCGCCGTCAGATCCGCACCCACCGGCTCACGCAACAACACACAACCACGGTCCGCACCAACGGTGTGCAGAGTCAGCTCCAGAATCTTCTCCAGCAGCACTTCCAGACTGTGAACCGGTGTCACCAGTTCTTCCGCCACGTAATACAACAGTTCCAGACCAGAGGCTGGTCGCGCAGATCGCACCGGGGCGGCAAGATCCACGTCCAGCGATTGCTGAATCGCCGCTTCGTCCAGCGATCGCGAATCCTCCACAAATCGAATCTGGTCGGCGGAATTCACCTGAGCGTGATGCGATTCCGTGATCTGAAAGGCCATCACACTGGCCCCGAACTGCAGCGTGTCCCCATTCTCCAGAATCCGCTCAGTGACCGTGACGCCGTTCACCCGACTGCCGTTCGCACTGTTCAGGTCACGCAGCAGAAACGACTGCCCGTCATGACAGATCCGCGCGTGATGACGAGACACCTCGCTGTCATCCAGACGCACGTTGCAACCAACGCTGCGGCCAATGACCACGTCCTGCGCAGACGTCATTTCAAACCGACTTCCGCGGTTGGCGCCGTTAATGACTAGCAGCGTTGCTCGATACACAGACGGGGTTCCGGAAGAACTCTGAAGTTCACGCAGGCGATGCACAGGACGGAAGGAACAGAACACATCGCAGGCAGGACCCCTATTTCAATGAATTCGCCCACAAGTCTCAAGCCCCCTCACCACGGCATCTGAAGACTTTTCCCGGAGCCCGCCTGCCCGCTGACTTCCAAACACCGCGCCAGCCACACCTGGAATTCGCTCTCAACATGATTTCCCGTTTTCGCTAAAAACTGACCACGGCACCCGGCAGGTGCTTCTGATGTCCCGCACACGGGTCCGCAGACGTCCAGCCAATCGATCCACCATCAAGCTCACAGATCTCTTCACGACCAGAAAAGTCATGCAAC
>JALQWE010000249.1 GCA_023258825.1 Planctomycetaceae bacterium
AGCGGGACGGGAATGAGGTCCGGGTTTGCGGCTCGGCAGGAGCACTCGCCCTCCCAGTGAAAGTTTGCAGGAGGTGACGTGTCAGCGGCCCGTTGCACTTTGCAGTCGCTTCAGCACCCGCCCAACCAGACTTTTGGCGTCCATCACCAGGCTGAATCCCGCTGGAATCAGGATCAGCGTGAACACCGTGGAAACAATCATGCCCCCCAGCACGACAGCTCCCAGGCCCTGGTAAAGTTCACTGCCAGCGCCCACGCTCCACACCCATGCTCCATCCGCAAAAATCGGTATCGGTACGACCAGAGGCAGCATGCCAAGCACCGTGGACAATGTGCTCATCAGAATCGGACGCATACGAGTTCGCACGGTTTCACAGACCGCATCGACCGGTGTCATGGCCTCTTCCCGCATGTAGTTCAGTGCCTGATGCACAATAAGAATGGCATTGTTCGCAACAGTACCGATGAGAATCACAAATCCCAGCATGGTCAGCATGTCCAGCGGCTGAAACTGAAACTCGTTCATGATCTTCAAACCTGCCAGTCCACCCACCATGGCGAGGGCCACGCTGATCATCACGACCAGCGGATACAGGAATGATTCGAACAGAGCAGCCATCAACAGGTAGCTGAGCAGTAATGCCAGCAGCAGATTCCACTTCAGGTCATACCACGTGTCAGCCAGTTTGTCAGCGGTACCAGCGAGACGGATCTGATAGGCACCACTCTGAAATCGTGGTGTCTGCATCAGTACCTTGCGCACCTTGTCGTCCACGGTCTGCATGGCTCGTTCAAGTGGAATGCCGCTGGCGGGTTTCAACTGAATGGTGATCGATCGCTGCCGCTCGGAGTGATTGACCTGCTCCGGGCCGCGACTGAGCACAATATCGGCAATGGCCGACAAACGCACCGTTTGGCCTGTGGGTGTGCGGATCGGCAGATTCTCGAGATCCTGAGAATGAGTCGCGTAGTTCATGTCCCCGCAGATCACGAGGTCAATGCGACGTCCCTCATGCCAGTAGTCGCCGGCAAATGCTCCATCCACCAGGGCGTTGACGGAATAGCCCAGCGACGCTGCCGTAACACCGAGCTCGGCGGCTGCTTCTGGACGCGGTACAACATGTAACTCCGGGCTGGACAGGTCCAATCCCGGAATCGGCCGCAGCTGATTGCCTTCGGCCATGGGGAATTCGGCCATGCACATGCCGAAGGCTTTCTGCGCTTCCTGCACCAGTTCTTCCAGATCCGGCCCTGTGATCTCAAGGTCAATTGTGCGTCCACCGCTCAATCCGCTGTCAAACAAACTGGACTGGCTGACAATTGGAATGACCCCCGGTTGCGAACCTGCAGCCTGCGCCAGCACAGGGATCAGTTCCCCGGCCCGCAGTTCGTCCACCGCCTTGGCTCCAAGGAACAAACTGCGACCTCGCGCAACGAAGAAGAAGTCGTTGATGCGTGGTGATCCCGGTTTGGCTTCTCCCGTCCAGTAGGGCGCCAGTTGCCGCTCAATGTTGTTCCCCAGAGAAATCATCTGGTCGATGTTGTAACCGGGCGGTGGCAGCAGAATCGCAATAATCAGATTGCGATTGCCGTTCGGCAGATACTCCGTCGCCGGCCACAGCAGCACACTGGCCCACACACTGCCCGCGCTGAAAACAGCGACAAGGCAGGTCCGCCAGAACCAACTGCCCCGCGCGGACATCATGCGTTTCATGCCACGGGCCAGAAGTTCATTCAGCCAGTGACTGAATCGTACGATACCAAATAATCCTGATGGCCCGAAGCTGTCGTCATAATCCAGTTTATCAATCTTCTGACCACCCAGCAGCCACGCCGTCGCAGCCGGAATCACAGTGATACTGACGATCAGTGAAATCCCGACGGAACAGGCAATAGCGAGCGAGATGTCGCGAAATAACTGACCCGCCTGACCCTGCACAAAGATCACCGGAACAAAGACCACAATCATGGTCAATGTCGCGGCCAGTACGGCTCCCCAGACTTCCTGAGTCCCCTCAATGGCTGCCTGCCGCGCGGTTTTCCCCAGCTGAAAATGGCGATAAATATTTTCGAGTACCGTGATGGCGTTATCGGCCACCATCCCGACTGCGAAGGCCATGCCCGCCAGACTGATCACGTTGATGCTGCGACCAAACAACTTCATAAAGATAAATGTGGCGACCACACTGATCGGGATCGAAAGGCCGATAATCACGACCGTTCGCAGACTCTTCAGAAACAACAGTAGAATCACCACGGCCAGCGCGCCGCCGGAGTAGACGTTGCTTTCCACAAGCGCCGTCGCCGAATCCAGATACTCCGTCTGATCATATACCTGTTCCAGGTATAACCCCTTGGTCGACAGAATGCCCTGGTTCAGCTCTTCACAGGCAATCCGCAGGTTCGGACCGTAAATGCGTTTGCATTCACCCAGCTCCAGTGTGGTGATCTGCCCATCCTGATCAAGATCCAGCTGCGACCGCAGAGGCCCCATGATTTCCTTCACGTTGGTGTTCGGTGCCTGCTGCGCATTGACAGCAAGAGCATTCAGGCCCATCTGGCGGACAACGCCGTCGGGCTTGCGATAGGCAACCTCTACCCGGGCCACATCACGGACTCGCACCGGGGAATTGTCACGCGTGGCAATGATCGTTTCGGCCACCTGTTCGGGGCTGGTGAACTGTCCCAGCGTCCGCACGATGTTACGCTGTTTGCCTTCCGGAATGTCACCTGCTGACGTGTTCTGATTTTGGGCAATCAGGGCCGCTCGCAGTTCGTCAATGGTGACGCCCAGCGCAGCAAGTCGCGACGGGTTCACTTCAACGCGAAATTCCTGTTCCTGCCCGCCGAAGACGTTGGCATTGGCGATTCCCGCGATGCGTTCAAATTCGGCCTCAATGTAGTCCTCGGCAAATTTGCGCATCAGTGCCGGATTGTTGCGACCTTCCGTAAATGTCTTCAGGATCGGAAACTGCTCCGACAGCAGATTGATTTTCGGCAGACTGATCGGGCCGGGGTCTGCCATCAGGCGCTCCAGCGGAGCTTTCAGTTCCGGATGCAGTGCAATCAGATTGTTCAGATCATCCCGGTCCGGCGGTATCGGTTTCAGAATGAACCACGCAATCGCGTTGGCGTTGGCATTCACCGTCGAAATTACCGGCTCCCTGGCGTCATCCGGATAATTGGGGACCTGGTTCAGCTTCTCCGCCACTCGAGCACGGGCATCGGCGAGGTCTGTGCCGACCGCGAATTTCAGCAGGATCATGCCCATGGAATCCGAGCTCTCGCTTTTGAATTCCTCAAGGCCCTCGACACTCTTCAACTGCTCTTCCTGCTCTTCAACAATCTCCTTTTCCACCTCTTGCGCGCTGGCGCCCGGCCAGAATGTCGTGATGGTGATCTCTGGTTCGGTGACATCCGGCGTCAACTGCACCGGTGTGGCGAGGTACGCGATGGCCCCGAACAGCATCGCCAGAATCACACCCACAGTCAGCTTCACGGGGTTTTCAATGGAAAAGCGAATCAGGTCCATAATCGCACTTACCGATCAGTATTTGTTCAGGCCCGAGCTGTTGTTTGTGCCGCATTTCTGCCGTCAGACTGCCTCAGCCGGCTGTGCCGTTTGCAGTGCCCTGCCCTTCAGCGGCCGGTTCTCCCGTCATAATCTGTACGGCCTGAAAGGCACGCAACCGTTCGGCTCCTTCCGTCACCACCTGCTGTCCTGCAGTCAGTGATTCGCCGGTCACCTGAATCCACGTGCCGGTGCCAATCCCCGTGGTGACCATCACCTGCCGGACACTCCGCGGTTCATCACCCTTCTGCGGGTTCACCACAAAAATAAAGGATCCTCGCGATGTACGGACGATCGAATCCTTGGGCACAAGAATGGCGTCGACCGGACGACCCTGAAAACTGGCTTCTGCCATCATCCCCTCACGCAGTGCCGGGGTGGGTGGAGCTGTTGTCTGGTCCACTTCGTTTTCAATGCGAATAATCACCGGGAAACTGCGGGATCCGGCTTCCCAGTTGCTGCGGGGAACAATGGTGGCGACACGTCCCTTCCATTCCCGGGCAGTTCCGGCCTGTCCATTGGTGCCCTGCACGGTCAGCAGCACTTCTCGCCCCGGGCTAACCTGATCGATGTACTGCTGATCAATCTGCACCTCGACTTCCACTTCATCCAGCCGCGCCAGTGTCAGAATCGGTGCTCCTTTGGACAGCCATTGCCCAATGTAAGTGTGCTCTTCGACGACAAAGCCATCAAACGGTGCCTTCGTCAGACGTTTCTCACGTTCTGATCGCAGAAATTCAACGTGTTTCTGCTGAGCGTCCAGCCGCGCGGCGGCCTGCTGTTTCTGCTCATCCCGGGCGCCTGACGCAACTTTCTGAAACACGGCCTGGGCGGCCACCAGATTCTGCTGCGCTGCATCAAAAGCATCTTCGGCATCCTTGACTTCAGAAGGATTGGCGGCCCCGCGTTTGCTGAGCGCTCGCAGTTCTTCCAAACGCCGCTGGGCATTGGAAAAGGTGACTTCCATCGCCGATTGTCGGGCCCGCGCTTCATCCACATCTTCTTTCCTCGGCGATTGCAGTTCAGCCAGTTCGGCCTGATGTGCCCGAACCATGGCCTCCTGCTCAGCCAGTTCCAACTCCGTGGATTCCATCCGCAGTTTGGAAATCAATGTTCCCTGCTGGACAAAGTCGCCCACTTCAATCGGGAACTCAGCCACAACGCCGTCCGCACCGGAGGCGACGATGCTGAAGTGCCGTGGCCGCACATTGCCCGTCGCACGAAATTCAGGTGCAATCTGCTCCTGACGAATCACGGCCGCCTTGACCAGTGTCGGCGGTGCGGCTGCCCCTGCAGAGGCGCCGGACGCAGCAACCGGAGGTGTGGGGCCGCCACATCCCGGAATCAGGATCAAGGCGGTCAGACAGAAGACAGTTGCGGGAACCTGCAGTTGCACCATAGCACATCTCAACCTGAAAGAATGTCTGAGTCCCCGGGAGGACCGTCTGAGGCGGACCGTGGCAGTTCGGGTAGATTCTCAGTCGTTGGTGAATTCGGTCCAGGAGAATCGGCAGCCATCCGCCCTGGCGACTGTTTAACCGAGGTTTCCACTGAGCCCGAATTCGGGCCGCAGAAGACGTTGGCCGGTTTGCACGGAATCTGTGATCTGCCCGCTGCATCGTCCCGCGGAGGAACCGATCTGAGCAGAAACCCCGATGGCCTGCAGGTCCACGGGACAATGTGAAGAACGCTGTTGTGAGACCGGCCGGACAATTCGGGAAATCGGAGAGCGGTCGTTACAGTGAGCTGCCTGGTTCCAACATGCCAGAACTTAACACCGCGCAGCAAAAAAGCGAGTCGCACCCGGCCACTCGCTCTTCATGCACATGACAACAACCAATCAGCCCGCTGCGGCTTCGACAACCTGCAGACCCGGGATGGTGATGTCGGTGATTCTGATACGAGTATGCTTCTGACGGTGACCAGTGTGACGACGAGAATTCTTGCGGCGTCGGATCTTCTGGATTTCCAGTTTGGGACCCTTTTCTTCGGCAATCAGCACTTCACCCGTGACTGTTGCGCCGGTGATCACCGGAGTACCAATCACGCTGGCACCGCCACCGTTCGCCAACAACACCTTGTCAAACGTGATCGTCGCACCCGCCTGGACATCATCACGATAATCCACAGACAGGAACGAGCCCTTCTGAACACGATGCTGACGATTTCCGTCTTCGATCACAGCGAACATGAGACTAACGCCCTTCAACCAACAAAATGAAAGCCAATTGACAACGAGTTAGCCGCCCGAAGTTTTAAGTGTTCACGCTCTGTTCCCTGTCCGAATTCAATCCGGACGGTGGCGGCTGCCGACTGAGAATCGCGTATGGTAGCGTAAATGTTCGGATTGTTCGAGTCGGAAACCCAGTAAGTTTCCGAGTTGCAGCCAGGAATTTCCCCCGATTCCTCCACCCTGCCGCGGAATCCTCCCCCGTTTCGCGCTCAGTT
>JALQWE010000250.1 GCA_023258825.1 Planctomycetaceae bacterium
CCTGGTCAATCTGTTCAAACCCCTCCTCCGCGAGACTGCGTAAGAGCAAGAGTTTTTGCTCTCCCTCCGAGGTTTTCAGTTCCAGCAATCGTAGCCCATCACGAACGACCTCGCTGGCATTTTTGTACCTGCCAGATGCGACAAGTTGATCGACAAACTCTGAGTAGTGCTCGGTCAAATTCACGTTCTTCGTTGGCATGCCCTGCTCCACCTGCTTCGTTTCATCTCGCACCAACTCTGCTGCAGAAGTTTAGCACAATTGGCAAATATTGCCAATTGCGGGACCAGGCACATTGCCGTCTCCTTCCATCCTGTGACTTCCGCAAAGGGCGACGGCCTGCCTCTGATGCGCATGGCCATGCAGCGAACGACGTGGCAAACATTCCCGCCAGTGGAATCGAATTGATGGCGAAACAAACTCGTGTTCCTGCCGTGCTTGCGAATGCCACGATCCTGTTCGCCGCTAACTTCGGCAGCGGATACCAGGGCTTCGTTGGTGTCGCAGGACGAATCGTCCTGAGTGAATTTCGTTTTCGTTTTCGTTTTCACTCCACTCCGTCGATGTCGATTTGCCCCGAAACAGCACGTCATAGACTGCTCTGGTCCAGACAACTCATGAGGGCGTCGCATGAGTATGCTGGAGTTTCCGGCAAACACAGTTGCCGCAGGATGGTTCATAGAGGTTTTTGACGAGCTGAAAAAACGTCTTTTCTCAGCGTTCAACTTGCGGGCACCATAGGTGGCACCTCGACAGCGGCTTCTTCTCGCAACTCTCTTCTGGGTTGGCCGTGACGTCAACTCCGAACCGCTATTGAAAACCGGAGTGCCCTCACGGGTACTCAGGGTTCGAATCCCTGTCTCGCCGCTCAGGTGACGACACCCGGAATGGCAGACTGTTGAGATCAGTGCAGAAAGCGTTCAATGTCCATCGCACCATAGAAGTCTCCGAGTACTCAACTCGCTCGGAAGTTCGGAGGAGATATGGAATCCGAGAGTGGCCGTAGAGTATTTCTCGAACCTCGCCCACGGAGTTCTCTGGTATGAACCTAACGATCGTCGAAGGGGACCTGCTGGATCAGGACGTGGAAGTGATTGTCAACGCATGGAATCGGAACATCATCCCATGGTGGCTGCTGATTCCGCAGGGTGTCTCGGGTGCAATCAAAAAACGCGGCGGGCTCCAGCCGTTCCGGGAACTTCGACTGATGGGCGCCATTCCGTTGGGCCACGCCGTGGAAACGTCCGCAGGAACGCTCCCATTCAAGTCCATTATCCATGTTGCCGGAATCAACATGTTCTGGCGATCATCGGAACGGTCGATTCGAGACTCAGTGCGGAATGCGATGACTTTAGCTGCCAAACGCGGCTATCGGTCTATCGCAATCCCGCTGATTGGCGCCGGTTCCGGCGGTGGCAAACCTGACAAAATCCAAAAGTTCATCGAAGACGAACTGCACCGCTGCTCATTCGACGGTGACGTCCGCATTGTCCGGTATACCAAAACGCCAACCAATAAGGCGGGCAATCAAAGCCACTGATCAGCCTTTGTAGACATCGATCAGCGGCTTTACTTACGGCAGCAGCAAAACTTCTACGTCATCCCGAAATTCCAAATCCCGCAATCGTCCGGCGCCCGGTGAATCGCCTGGCTCTTCCGAGAGCGACTTCACACTTTGCACTCTTGTTCCCAGAGCGACAGCAGACGCACCCCATTCACCCCCCGACCGTCAAATCCACAACCCGACGGGTGGATGCCGCTATCGCAGCGGCCTGTGGTTTCACCCTGTTTCGATGCTGCAGTCGAACCGCGTGAGGATGCAGCGTGTCAGAAAGCCTGGGCACTTTTTGGGAAACACTGCTGCACGCCTCGTTTGAACGATTCCGGTGTCTTTCCCAGTGATTTTCTGCTTCGACCTTCTGCCGCTTTGGCAAACCATCGGTGAAAACCCGACTGCCGGCTTGACACCTTTCAACACCACCGATAGATTTATTTCAATCAATTGTTTGATTGAAACGGATGTTTGAAGTGGACGATACACGTCAAAAACTGATCAATTGTGCTGGCGAAGTCTTTTCCGCAAAAGGGTTTGAGACGACGACGGTGCGTGAAGTCTGCCAGGCGGCCGGGGTGAACATAGCGGCTATTCACTATCATTTCGGGGATAAAGAGCGGCTGTATCTTGAGTGCGTCAAGCACGCACATTGCCAGCACGGAATGCCTGAATTTGACTGGCCGAACGGGACGTCATCTCAGGACAGGCTCACCATGATGGTCACGCATATGCTCACGATGATGCTGGCGACTGACCAGCCTGCATGGCAGATTGAATTGATGATGCGTGAGCTGGCTCGCCCCACGGCTGCCTGCCGTGTGCTGGTTGAAGAATTCATCTCGCCTGTCTTTACGCAGTTGCTTGCAGTTGTGAGCGAGATGTTGCCGGCTGAAACACCGCTGCTGGCGAGGCAGCAGACGGCCTTCAGCGTGGTTGCCCAGTGCCTGCTGTATCGCTACCACCGTCCGATTGGGCAGTTGTTGATTGGTCAGGAACAATTCCAGCGACTGCTCAATGTGGACACCGTCGCCCGGCAGATTGTGGCGTTCAGCCTTGGAGGAATTCGCGAGTGCGCCCGCCAATACGGGGGCTCGGCTGACAAGGAGGCCGGGGCATGAATTGGCTTGCGTGGAAGATGCTGACTGGGGATCGGACGAAGTATTTCGGCATCGTCTTCGGGGTTGCATTCGGGACACTCCTGATCGCCCAGCAGTCCTCGATTTTCGTCGGCCTGATGCGTCGCACTTCCAGTCAGATCATTGACATTACCTCCGCAGATATCTGGGTCATGGATCAGCGTCAGCGGAATGTTGACGATATTCGCCCGATGCCTGAGTCTCGTCTGCACCGCGTTCGCGGCGTGGCGGGAGTGGAATGGGCGGTAAGGCTCTCCAAATCGATGGTCAGAGTCAGGACGTTGAATGGCGACTTCACGCAGGGAATTCTCGTTGGTCTGGACGATGCGTCATTCACTGGAGCGCCCGGTGAAATGTTGCAGGGCCAGCACATTGACTTGCGTCGTCCGGACGGTGTCATTCTCGACATCGACGGATACCGGCAGCTCTTTCCCGGCGAACCAGTGACGGTGGGACGTGTGCTGGACATGAACGACCGCCGGGCGGTGGTCGTCGGGATCTGCAGGGTGACGCCACCGTTCCAGACATTTCCGGTGATCTATACGCGTTACAGTCAGGCCCTGCAGTTCATGCCGCGCGAACGGAATACGCTTTCTTTTATTCTGGCCAGGGCCAGCAGCGGTCAGGACCTGCAGGTTCTTGGAAAACGCATCTCGCAGCAGACCGGCCTGAAAGCGATGACATGGGATGAGTTCTTTTGGTTGAACATCGGATACTACATCGACAACACGGGCATTCCGGTCAATTTTGGAATCACGGTGATGCTTGGTTTCATTGTAGGCGGAGCGATTGCCGGTCAGACGTTTTACCTGTTCACTCTGGAAAACCTCAAACAGTTCGGCAGTCTGAAGGCGATGGGGGTCACAAATCTCAGGCTGATCGGCATGATTCTTTTTCAGGCTACGATTGTCGGTGTGATGGGTTATGGAATCGGACTTGGAGCATCAGCCGGTTTCTTTGAGCTGATGGAAAGCAGCGGCCAGGCGGATCTTCGTGGAATGTGGGTTCCATGGCAGGTGGCCGCGATCGCGGCAGTGGCGGTCGGCTTGATTGTCGTGATTTCCAGTTTGCTCAGCCTGCACCGCGTCCTCGTCCTTGAGCCCGCAGTGGTCTTCAAGTAGCCACCGGAGTCTCGCGCCTTACCTATGAAAGACAATCAATGAATTCACCTGCCGGCATTGCTGTTCTCTGCCGTGGTGTCACGAAAGAATTCGGTACCGGCGAGGCGAAGGTGCAGGCTTTGCGCGGAATCGACGTTGATATTCTGTATGGGCAGATGACCCTGTTGGTTGGCCCCAGCGGATGTGGCAAGACGACATTGATTTCGATCATCGCCGGGCTGCTGGACCCGACTGCGGGCGAAGTCTCCTTGCTGGGGCAGAATCGTCGCAATCTGTCCGGCAGCAGACTCGTCCGGTTCCGTGCCGAAAACGTTGGATTTGTATTTCAGCAGTACAACCTGCTGCCGTCGCTGACCGCGGTTGAAAACGCGGCCGTACCATTGTTGATCCGCGGAGTGCGTCGGTCGGAGGCAATCGAACGCGCGATGGTCCTGATGATCGAAGTCGGGCTCAGGGACCGCGCATTCGCGCTGCCTGCTCAGCTTTCAGGCGGTCAGCAACAACGGGTCGCAATTGCTCGGGCACTTGTGAACGAGCCCCGACTGCTGGTCTGCGATGAGCCGACCGCCGCTCTGGATGCCCAGGCAGGACGGACTGTCATGAATTTGATCAAGCGAGTGACTGTTCGCGGCGATCGGGCCGTCATTGTCGTCACTCATGACAATCGAGTGTTTGATCTGGGTGATCGGATCATCGCGATGGCGGACGGACTGGTGGAGACGACAGCTGAGGCGTCAAATCAGTCAGGTGTTCATTGACAGACATTCAGCAGGAATCTGCAGAATGCTCCCATCACTATTAACCCCGGAATCAACCTCACAATGCGTAACATCCTGCTGCCAATGATTGCTCTGGGAATGCTTCTCTTCGGAACGAATCATATCCGTACACGACAGACAGAGACTCCGCAGACACCACCACCGATTACGCCGGCAGGTTCTCCATATCCGGATCGTGTGGCAGGAGCAGGACTGGTCGAAGCTGCGACGGAGAATATTGCGGTTGGCACGCACCTGCCGGGAATCGTCAAAGAGGTGTTTGTGCGTGTCGGACAGCGTGTCCGATCCAATGAGCCACTGTTCGAACTGGATACGAGGCTGGTGCGTGCACAGATCGCCGTGCAGGAAGCGCGATCAGCAAGTTCCCGGGCAGAGTTATCCAAACTTGAACAGTTGCCGCGTCCCGAGGACATTCCGCCCGTCGTAGCACAGAGAGAAGAGGCCGAGGCAATTGTCAGGCAGTGGGAGGACGAATATGCCAGACAGCAGCAACTGGCCCGGGATAAGGCAACGACCGAGTCCTCACTGGTTGCCAGCCGGCAGAAACTTGCCGCTGCGCAGGCCGATGCGGCCGGAATGAAGGCGGAAGAAGAGCGTCTGCGGGCCGGAGCCTGGGAAGCAGATAAGACCATCGCAGGTGCGGCCGTTGCCATGACCGAAGCCGAAATCTCACAGCTGAAAATTCAACTCGATCTTCATCGCGTTTGCACCCCAGCGTTGATGGATGAGGCCGGGGCTGTCGAACTGACGGTGCTGCAGGTGAATGTTCGCCCCGGAGAAGCCGTTGACACGATGAGTGGTAAAGCACTCATCATGCTGGGAGACGTGCGCCGTAAACATGTCAGGGTTGACATCGATGAACATGATGTCCCGCGATTCCGTGAAAATGGGGCGGCAACAGGCGTCCTCCGTGGCGACATCGACAAGACCTTCCCGCTGAAATTCACACGAATCGAACCGTTTGTCCTCCCCAAGCGTTCTCTGACCGGAGACAATACGGAACGGGTTGATACCCGAGTGCTGCAGGTTCTGTACGAGATCACGTCCAACGCGGATTCCATCTTCATCGGACAGCAAATGGATGTGTTCATCGAGATTCCCGGTCAGTGAGAGGCAGATTGTGCTTGTCAGTACTGAACACAGAGTTTGGCCTGTTGGAAGATCTTGAAATACACACCTGGAACTTCGGGGTGCTGTTTCGGGCGAATGCTGTCGTCAGCCCGTAGACACGCGGGAGCCCCTCACGAGGTTTGGCTGACAAGCTGATCTGACGTTTCACACAACACTTTTCGCAGCGTTGCGGATTCTTTGACAGCCAGGACCAGTGATCAGCGTTCATCAGCATCCAACGGCAGAGTCGTTTTCTGCAGCAGAGACTTTCGCACCGCGATAACACAATTGACCACCTCGGTCGTCATTCGCC
>JALQWE010000024.1 GCA_023258825.1 Planctomycetaceae bacterium
CCACGATGCGTCTCTCCGCCGGCGATGAAACATCAGTCATGACAGGCCCCGGGGCAACGCTGCGACATACCCGGAAGCCTTTCCGGCAGGTTGTTCGCAAGTTTAATTCCGGTCGAGGTCGGTCACGGCAGGTCCCGGAATACACAATTCAACACACCAAAACTGGACGAATCTCGGATCGCCTGTCGCCTCATGATCCCCGCCCCCGACCACCAGAGCGCTGTCCATCATGAAAGAACTCAGTCCGTTCAGCAAACGGCAGAAGTCAAAGCTGACAACGGACAAATAAACGGGCGAACGCCCTGCTTCTTTACGCTGACCACCTGCAACCGGCGACATCGCCGGGCCTTCGATGTTATCGCGCTTCAGAACCGAGATTGTGATCCTCGATCTTCTTATGCAGCGTGTTGCGATTGATGCCCAGCCGCGTTGCTGTACGAGTCTGCACGCCCTGACTCTGACGCAGCACCTGCAGAATCAATTCCTTCTCCACGAAATTGATGACGTGTGCATAGGCGTCCACGCTGTCTTCGCTGATCTCCGAAAGCCGACGACTGACCAACTCTGTGCAGATCGATCCAAGGTCATCCGAGGAACGACGGCCAATTCTCATCGGCGCCAAACCACGCACATGCGGCGGCAACAGGTCCGCCGTGATTTCGCCATTCGACGACAACACCAAAGCCCGCTCAACGTAATTCTGCAGCTCACGAACGTTTCCCGGCCAGTCGTACTGCAACAGAAATCGCAGTGCCTCCGGATGCACTTTCCCAGCCGGTATTCGGTTCGCCTGCGAATAACGCCAGACGAAAAAGTTCACCAGCGCAGTGATGTCATCACCTCGCTCACGCAATGCCGGCAGATAAATCGGAATCACGTTCAAACGGTAAAACAAGTCCTCTCGAAATCGTCCCGCCGTGATCTGATCCTGCAGGTCCACGTTGGTCGCCGCAATCACCCGGACGTCCACGCGAATCGTTCGCGTATCGCCAACACGCTCAAACTCATGCTCCTGCAGCACACGCAGCAACTTCACCTGCAGCTGATAGCTGACACTGTTGATCTCATCCAGGAAAATCGTCCCACCATGCGCGGCTTCAAACCTCCCCGTGCGATTCTCGATCGCACTGGTGAAGGCCCCCTTCGCGTGCCCAAACAACTCACTCTCCAGCAAACTCTCAGACAACGCACCGCAATTCACCCGGATGAACGGCCCCGTCGCACGCGGACTTAGTTCATGCAGAGCCCTCGCGATCAATTCCTTTCCCGTCCCCGTCTCACCCGTCAACAACACCGTCGCTGTCGTCGGGGCCACCTTGCGAGTCATCCGATACACGTCCAGCATCGGTGCACTGCTGCCTATCAGGCCGTTAATCAGAGTCGTCTCGCTATCAGCCTTATTCATTGTTGACACTCTTTAAACGCCCAAAAAACAGTCTTCCGCTGCACTAAAAACGTGCAGCAAATCATGAACCGCTGCAATTCTAACCGAGCGAAATCAGAATCCCAGCCAATCTGACCAGAATCTACCACCAGCCTGCGGTCCCCGTGGTCGAAATATGCAAGAAGTGCGCCAATACTCAGCATTCCTGAGGACGTCAGCATCCACCAGCGATTTCGGGACGCCACCAAATCCCTCCCTCATGCCCCAAAATACGCAGCCTTGCGGAAGTCGACGTTGGTTCCGCCTTAAGCCCCCTCGTTTTCGGTACTCAACACCCCAGCGACACCATCGCTCAATCGTGCCCGGACACCGCCTCGGGATCGTTTTCCGCTTCCAGATCACGAAGATACTGCAGCGCCTCTTCCGGACTTCGGACGCGCCGACCAGGTAGCCGACCCTCACGATCGCAACTGGCAAGGATGTCCAGAGCTTCCCCGTCTTCCGCATTGGTAAGTCGACGACGTGCCCGCGCGCCGGACGTGCCGTCCAATACCCGCTGCGCCAGTCCATGATTCTCGATCAACCACATGACCCGATCCGAGACATGCCCACGCAACATCGCCAACCCGGCCGCAACATGGTCCCGAGGATCTATCCCCTTGCCCACATCATGCAGCAACGCCGCCAGCAGCAGATCCTCATCCCAGGGACATCGCTCACAGGCTAATTCAAACACCTGCAGACTGTGATACAGAACGTCCCCTTCGGGATGAGCCACACGGTCCTGAATCACCCGGTCCAGAGGCAGCAACAGCGCCAGAAAATACTGAAACCGCTGCTCCGCATCCTCCGCCGCTCCCGCCTTCTCAAGATTGTCCGGTACCACCTGGCGGTCCAGTGCCTGACGAATCTCAAAGTCCGTCGGTAAGGCCTCAGGCGGCAGGTAGCTGCGAGTAATCGCGCGGGCCGCCCGCCATTTCGCCTGCGTGTATCCCGATTCCTGACGGTGACTCAACAAACGAGCCGCCTCAAAGGCAATCTCCTGCCGCAATCGCTGCATGTCCATTATGGCACCGCCTTCTGCTCTCCGGCGGAATCAAGGTCTCTCAGAGGTCAACGGTCCGCACGCACAACACTGTCGCGGTCCGCCCCCATCTGAACTCACACACTCAAATCCGGGTCCGACGCGACGTCGCCCCACTGTTTTATAACCACCGCCCGTCCAACAGGGACAGGCCCTCAGTCTCTCATCGGAAACCAAACTGCACGAGCCGGGAAATCCCCCGAAGCCGAATCCCTAGCCGTAGATCCGACCACCTTCCACATTGGAAGATTTCACCGGACCACCACATGAACGCTGCTGAAACTTCTGATTCTGCTCAAGCGCCCGCTGATACATTTCCGTACCCGCAGCCGTCGGATAGATGCCATTCACACAGGCCTGGCACAATGTCGAAGCCGGTAAACCCACACAGGCGGAAACGGCCTCAACCGGCAGGTAACGCAAACTGTCAGCTCCAATCGCTCGGGCCATCGCCGCCTGCTCTTCTTCCGTGATCACCGACCCTTCCATAAAACCCGGAGCAAACAACTCACTGACCGTGGACATGTCGATCCCGTAAAAACAGGGCGCGATAATCGGCGGACAGGCGATCCGCACATGGATCTCTTTCGCACGCCCCCGGGATTTCAACAGCGCCAGCAACTCACGCAGCGTCGTGGCACGCACAATCGAATCGTCCACCAGTAACACCCGCTTGCCCTCCATGATTTCCGGCAACGGCGTGTATTTCATCCGCACTTTATCAGCGCGATTATTCCCCTCAATAAACGTGCGACCGATGTATCGATTGCGAATCAACCCTTCCAGCGAAGGGACTTTCAACTGAAATGCCATACTGTCGGCTGCCGCTTTGGCCGTGTCCGGCACCGGCACCACAATCACGTCCTCGTCAATCGTCAGCGTCTCTCGCTTCGCCAACTCTTCACCCAGCCTCTTTCGAGACAGGTACACGCCCGCATGATCAAAGGAACTGCCGGCGTTGGCAAAGTAAATCCACTCGAAGAAACAGTGCGCCTGCTTCGGACTTTCCGCATATTTCTCCACGGTGACGTTCTCACCGTCCACAATGACGACGTGGCCCGGAGGTACGTTGTGCACGTTCTCGTCGGCAAATCCAAGATGAGTCAACGCGACGCTCTCACTGGCCGCCGCAAACAATGACCCCTCCCGCGCATAACACAACGGACGCATGCCCAGCGGATCACGCGAAACAAACATCTGCCCCCTGGCATTCAGAAACACAATGTTCCAGGAACCATCCAGCTTCTTTGATAAGGTCCGCAGAAGCTCCACCGGCGAAATCGTCGCATTCTCCGACAACTCATGCGAAATCAGGTGGTGAAGAACCTCTGTGTCCGTTTCCCGCGTCAAATGGAAGTCCGTCGTCTGCAGAATCTCTTCACGCAGTTCGAGATAGTTGGCCAATTGACCGTTGAACGCAAAGCTGAACCACTTCGATCGCGCAATGTGCTGCCGCTCAAATGGCTGCGCATACGACGGGTCATCTTTGCCACAGGTGGCATAACGCACATGGCCAATCGCCGCCTGCCCCGCATGCTCCGCCATCAATTGCTTGTAACGGTCCTCGTGATTCATGCGGAACACTTCCGCCACGCCACCAACATCCTTGTGCGTCTGAATCAGCTGCAGCCGCTGAGGATTGTAGCTGGTGATTCCCGCCGCTAACTGTCCCCGATTCTGCATGTCCAGCAGCATCCCCGGAACCAGTCGCGAGGCACGGTTTCGCACGACTAGTGGATCCTCCGTTGCCGGATCCACCAGCGTTCTGTCTTTGGCACGCAGCCGGGGAATCAGCGGACTAATCACCCCGGAATTGAGGTGATACACGGCCGCCACACCACATTCATGTTGCAGTTCATCCATACCGACGGCTTCAATCTTCCTGAGAAGGAAACTACCGTGCCACGCAGAATCATGGTTCCATCAAACCCCGGCTTTCCGCTGTTGCCGCCTGTCTGATCGAGACCAGATTCGCTGGTACCAAAACGCCCGAATGATCGCCTCTGCGCCAACCCTGTCAGCCAACCTGGCTTGGATCCCACCAGTGCCCATATAGAACGGGCGCTTCGGATCGCATTCGCCACCAGCTGCACTGTCCCGAAACCAGCCCACCGGCCCCCGCGGCGGCCAGCGCCGACATCATGTTTGTCGCAGCATCATATCGACCAGCCCGACCCACTCCAACTCCCACACCGTGTAGACTACAGGGACTGGATAATTCCGCGTCTTCGGGAATCGCGATGCTCATATCCCCTCAACCCGCTGCAGGCGCCCACATTGCCAAACTCCACCTGCACTGCTCGCTTCGCCAATCCCCCCACCACTCAAACTCAAAAAAAAACCGGGAGCTGCCTGGCAGTTTCCCGGTAAATTTCTGGCCAATGCCCGACATCAACCCAAAACGATCAACGCTGCATCGCCTGCTTCATCGCAGCGCCCATGCCACCTGGACTGTCTGATACCACCACACCGGCAGCACGCAATGCGGCCATCTTCTCCGCCGCCGTCCCGCCACCGCCCGAAATAATCGCGCCCGCATGCCCCATGCGTTTTCCCGGAGGTGCCGTCTGGCCGGCAATGAATCCGGCCACCGGCTTGGTCACATGACTGCGAATGTATTCCGCAGCCGCCTGCTCGGCACTGCCGCCGATTTCTCCAATGACCAGAATGCCTTCCGTGCCCGGGTCATCCTGAAACATTTTCAACAGTTCGATGTAGTTGGTTCCGTTGATGGGGTCGCCGCCAATCCCCACCGCCGTGCTCTGCCCCAGCCCAACTCGTCCCAGCTGCCACGCCGCTTCATAAGTCAGCGTTCCACTCTTGCTGATAATCCCAATCGTTCCCGGCTTGTGAATGTAACCGGGCATGATTCCGATCTTGGCGACGCCAGGAGTAATCACGCCGGGACAGTTCGGGCCAATCAGCCGTGATGACGATTTCTCCAACCCGCGACGCACACGCAGCATGTCCATCACCGGGATCCCCTCGGTGATGGCCACAATCAGGTCCATCCCGGCGTCCGCAGCTTCCAGAATCGCGTCTGCACAGAACGGCGGTGGCACGAAAATCATCGACGTGTTGGCACCGGTCTTCTCCCGAGCTTCAATCACGGAATTGAAAACCGGAAATCCGTCAACCGTCGTGCCACCCTTGCCAGGTGTCACCCCTCCAACAAAGACGTCCACACCCGGCTGACATTCAGCCGCATACGCGCGACACTGCTGACTGTGAAACAAACCAGAGTTGCCGGTGATGCCCTGAGTAATGACTCGAGTGGCCTTCGATACCAGAATGCTCATCGGAGTTAATTCGCCAAGAGAGAAATGAAGTGTGTTCAGGAAAACGACGGGGGCACGCAATCAGGCGTTCAGAGCCGCCACAACCTTCTGCGCGGCATCAGTCAGATCGCTGGCTGAGATGATTGCGCGGCCACTGGCCTGCAACATCTCACGAGCTTTCTCCACGTTGGTGCCTTCCAGTCGCACCACCAACGGTACGTTGAAGCCCACCTTCTCGTAGGCGTTCAACAACGCCGACACAATGATGTCGCATCGCATAATCCCGCCAAAAATGTTGACCAGCACGGCCTTCACATTCTTGTCCGCCAGAATGATACGAAATGCTTCCGTCACCTGCTCCTCGTTGGCCCCACCGCCAACGTCCAGAAAATTCGCCGGCTCGCCGCCATGCAACTTGATCAGGTCCATCGTGCTCATCGCCAGTCCGGCACCATTCACCAGACAGCCAATGTTCCCGTTCAACTTCACATAACTTAAACCCGTATCAGCCGCCCGCACTTCCGCAGGATCCTCTTCCGCAAGATCGCGCAGAGCCACCACGTCCTTGTGACGGAACAAGGCGTTGTCATCAAACGTCACCTTGGCGTCCAACGCCAGCATCTGACCGTCTTCTGTGATGATCAGCGGGTTGATCTCCGTCATGCTGCAGTCGTAGTTGACGAAAAAGCGACAGATCTGCGGCAGAAACTTCTCTGCACTGCGAACCGCCGTGGCGTCAAGCCCCAGGGCATACGCCAACTTGCGCGCCTGATACGGATACAATCCCGCAACCGCATCAAATGGCTCCGCCAGAATCTTCTCCGGTGAATGCTTCGCGACCTCTTCAATCTCCATGCCGCCCTCCGACGACATGATCAACACCGGTCCACCCACCTCGCGGTCAACCACAATCCCCAGGTACAACTCGCGAGCAATCTTCAGACCCTGCTCCACAAACAAGGTGTTGACCTGCTTGCCCTCTTCGCCCGTCTGTATCGTGACCAACGTGCTGCCCAGCATCCGCTCCGCGTTCTGACGCGCCTCTTCCGCCGAACGCACCAGTACCACACCTCGCTGCTGAGGATGCTCTTTAAAACACCCCTTGCCACGGCCACCGGCGTGAATCTGAGACTTCACCACGGCGATCGTGCCGCCCAGCGTTTCAAACGCCCTGGCGGCCTCGTCCGGAGTCTTCGCGACAATCCCCTGAGGAACTGCGACGCCAGCGGCACGAAACAATTGCTTGCCCTGATACTCGTGAATCTTCATAACAACCCATCAAATTCTGTTTGCCGGAACGATGAGAATCTCAGAGCCCCCGGAATGCCACGGAGTACTCCCTGTCGGTAAAAAATGTGCTGACACCAGCCGCCTTTGCCCACCAGACTGCCTGGTGCACCAGCGAGCCCGCGAGGCAATAGTCTGCACCCGCACACGCCCCAATCTGTCAGCACCCTGGTACGGAACGGCCCCGCGAGTATAGCGATCGGGAATGGGCGCTTCGAGTTGAGGGCTGGTTTCTGTCGGGAATTCCGATGAAAACAGGCCCGTTGAACCACAATTCAGAACGCGATTTGTACAAAAAGCCGGCGTCGCCGCAGCGAACTGCCCATTTTGAGTGCAGCACGAGTGATTCAACCGTTGGCCACCTGGTCGCCAAGGATCGGCAATGGACTGTTCCGCTGTCGCACCATCGTGATTCGACGGCCCCCCTCGGAATACTCGCAGCGACTCAGGTACGCACGCATCAGCATTAACCCTCGACCACACGGACGCTCGATGAATTCGTCCAGAGTCGGGTCGGGAACCTCTTCCGGTTTGAACCCCGCCCCCTCGTCCGTGACGACCACTTCCATCCTCTGGTCATCGATCCGACAGCAGATCTGCACCGTCTTCTGTGGGTCTAACTGGTTGCCATGACGGATCGCATTGGTGATGGCCTCCTCCAGCGATAATCGCATCGCAAATACGTCACGCAGACTGTATTCGAAGGCCTCCATCAACCCGATCAACGTCTCCTGAACACTCAGCCCGTCGGTCATGCAACTGGGGATCTGTGTTTCGAAGTGCTTCGGTTCGACCATGCCTGCACTGTACTTTCCACAGATTTCAACGTCATCCGGAAATCAATCACCGTCGCTGTAACGCCAGACCAGCCACTCAGAACTTCGCAATAGCCCCGTCAAGGTCCGCGCAGATTGTCAAAATGCGGTCCAATTGAGTGATCTTGAAGACTTCGAGAATCTCTTTCGGAATCCCACACAGCACCAACTTGCCCTTGGCCGCAACGACCTTCTTGTGAAGAGTGATCAGCTTACCCAGAGCCGCACTGCTGAGGTATTCCACGTCGCTGAATTCCAGAATCAGCTTCCGGCGGCCACTTGTTTCCACCAGTCCAAACAATTCCTTACCCAGCTCTTCAATATTGGCCTCGTCCAGAATCTTCTTTTCCAGCAGTTTTACAACAGTGATCCCGCTGATTTCCTCAATATCTATGCGACGATTCTTAGACATGTCACGGGCCCCACTTGTGATTACGTTCTTCGAAGACCAATGCTTCCGACGTCCGGCAGCAAACATAACGGCGGTGCTGAAGACAACCACCCGGTTTCAATGACCAGGTGTGCAGGTGTCCAGCCGCTCCGGATTTCTCCTCCATCGACTCCTTGCTTTCGACGGATGCGCCCGCAATGCTCTGTCATAGCCCTGAAACCTGGGACTGTCAAGCGATACCACATCAGAGGCTCCGCCAGTTCTCTCCGGAAACACTGTCTCCCGGCACGCGGCATACCCCAAATCCCTCTTCATGCTTTCAACTCAGGATTTCAGAAATCACCTGCCCATGCACGTCCGTTAACCGCCGGTCCACTCCCGCTGTACGAAACGTCAGTCGCTGATGATCGATCCCCATCAAGTGCAAAATGGTCGCGTGCAGGTCGTAACAGTACGTTCGCCCTTCCGCGGTCTGATAGCCAAGGTCGTCACTGCGCCCCCGATTCACCCCCGACCTGATGCCCGCACCAGCCAGCCACGTCACAAACGTACCACGGTTGTGGTCCCGCCCGACCCCGCCCTGTGCAAACGGAGTCCGACCAAATTCCGTTGTCCAGATCAGCAGAGTGTCCGCGAGTAATCCACGCTCCTTCAGGTCCGTCAGTAACGCGGCTGTCGGCCGATCCACACTCGCCGCAATCGGAGGCAACTCGTTGGGTATGTTCCCATGATTGTCCCAGTTGTTCACCGCCCCCTGCGGCCCACTCCAGACCTGCACAAAACGCGTGCCGCGTTCAATCAGTCGCCGTGCCAGCAGACACCGCCGCCCAAAATCAGCCGTCGGCTCTTCTCGCGTTCCATACGCCACATGCGTGTCATCCGTCTCCTGCGACAAATCAAAGGCCTCCGGGGCACTCAACTGCATCTTCGCCGCCAACTCCGCCGACGCAATCCTCGCTTCCAGTCGCGTATCCTCCGGTCGCAATGCGGCATGCTCGCGATTCAACTCCAGCAGTACCTGCTGAGTCCGTCGGTCGGCGTCACCAGTCGCAAACCCATACTGCGCCCCCGCAAACAAATCCGGAATCGGCGGCTGCTGCCCCGCATTCACCAGAGTTCCCTGGTACTTCGCCGGCAGGAATCCCGCACTGAAGTTGCCCTTCTGGTTGTACGGCAGCCCTCGTGGATCCGGAAGCACAATGAAGGTCGGAAGATTCTCCGACAAACTGCCCAGTGCATAGGACACCCACGCCCCCAGACAGGGAAAACCCGGCAACATAAACCCAGTGTTCATCATGTAACTTGCAGGGCCATGTACGTTCGTCTTCGTGGTCATCGCCATCAGAAATGCCGGCTCGTCGATGATCCTCGCCTGATGCGGAAACACCGAACTGACCCAACGCCCCGTCTGCCCATGCTGCGCAAAAGCAAACGGACTCTTCATTACCGCCCCCGCAGGTGCTGTAAATCCTTCCGGCTTCTCTTTCGGTCCCAGCATCTGACCATGCAGCCGCTCCAACTCTGGCTTGTAGTCAAAGGTGTCCATGGGGCTGGCGCCACCATTCATGAACAACTGAATGACACGACGGACCTTCGCAGAATGATGCAAGCCATCTCCCGCCTGTCTCTGACCACTTTCGTCCGCCAACCCTTCGGCTGATAAGAGTCCCGCGAGCGCGATCGCTCCAAAACCGCCCCCGCCCGCCTGCAGCAGGTCCCGTCGCGTTGTCGCTCCAGCGGCTTGAAGTAAACCTCGCATCAATCAAGATCCCGAATTACAGACACCGACCGATTTGCAGAAGCCCCCATCGTCCTCATGCAGACCCAGGTTGCCGCCACCCGCGTTTTTTTCTCCCGGTCACTGATTTGAAACTGTCAACAGCCGCTTTGCAAGCAGAATCGAGAACGCTTCCCACGCAATCCCGGGGTGATTTGCCAGTCAACTCACCTGCTCACCAAACATGCCGTCATCGATCCCTTGTAGCGTCGCCAGCTTTCCGAATTGCTCGCACCGACATAAACCCATACCCGAAAAACACTTACAACTGCTCTCAACATGCCGCGGCACGGTCGATATACTACTCAGGTCAGGTGTTGGGTTAAGCCTCCGTGGTGTTGGCTCTGCCTTCCGGCGGGATCGCGTCCGGAACTTCCACCGCAGCTTTTTCCAAACTCTCGCCCCGTTGTTTCTCACAGGCACGGATGCCATGAAGATTCGCTCACGAGCCGTCAATCTGATCCTTTCCTGGACCGCTTCGGTCCTCCTGCGACTACTGTTTCTGACCGTACGCGTGGTCCACCACCACGTTGCTCCGGAAGGCTCACCATACGTGCGCCCCAAAGCCGCTCAGCGATACACATTCGCCATGTGGCATGACCAGATCGTCATGGCAGTGTTCTCCAATCGCACATGGAATCTCGCAGGCCTGATCAGTCAGCATCGCGATGGCGGTTACCTGGCAGATTCTGTGCGCATCGCCGGCATTCACCCCGTCCGGGGCAGCACCAGTCGCGGTGGTATGGAGGCCGTACGGGAAATCCTCAGTCGTCCCGATCTGCATCTGGCAATGACGCCGGATGGCCCTCGCGGGCCCCGACGTCAAATGAAGGAAGGCGTGCTGTTCATCGCGTCCCGCTCCCAAAGACCGCTGGTCCCCTCAGGGATGGCAGCGGCCCGGGCGTGGGCCATTAAAGGCAGCTGGACCGATCTGACCGTCCCCAAACCCTTTTCGACCATCGTTCTGATCGCCGGAACACCCGTGACACTTCCCACCGACCTCGACCGCGATGCACTCGCCGTCTGCGGACAGGCGCTCACAGAGGAAATGAGCCGGCTCGATGAACTGGCCGAACGACTGCTGCAGGGTGACGCAAACGCTGTCGCCCTCATCGATCGCAGTCACGATCCCTCCTACTTCCCCCTCGCTCAGTCGCCGACGCCGCAACGCAACGCCGCCTGAGCCGTTCTCGCCCAGCACACATCCGCCACACACCACAGCCCCACACGACAGGCCGGATCGTTTTCTCAACGGCAACGTGGCCTGAAACGCGGCCCCTTTCCCCGAAATACCTACCGAGTCTCTCAGCAGATGCCGCCTCTCAACCACCCCGCACTTCTGCCCGCGCAGTCCAGCTGCCTGGCCGTGATCGATCTGCAGGAAAAACTCATTCCCGTGATCGCCAATGCTCAGGCGGTGTTACGCAGTTGCCGCTTTCTGATGCAGACCGCCCAGCTGTTGAATGTGCCAATCCTGCTGACAGAGCAATATCCCCGAGGACTTGGGCGCACCGTCCCGGAATTGCTTGAGGGATTTCCCGTCCTCCACACCGCCGAAAAAATGCGATTCAGCGCCGCCGACGCGCTCGAATCACTCCTGACCGCTCCCACACCAGCCGGCAGCCCACGCCCCACACATTTCATCCTCGCCGGTATCGAAACTCACATCTGCATGCTCCAGACAGCTCTCGAACTGCTGCAGCGTGGTTATCATGTCACCGTCGTCCGCGATGCAACCAGCAGCCGCTCCATCGCCGAGGCTGACCTTGCCACCCAACGTTTACTCTCCGCCGGCGTCGTCGTAGCATCAGCCGAATCCGTGGCGTTCGAATGGTGCGAATCCGCCGAACACCCTCAGTTTCGTGCCCTGAGCCAACTTGTGCGTTCACGCCAGCACTGATCCCCGTGCCAAAATGCCAGGCACAAACGGACCACTTGCACAGCCGAGGCACATCCAACGCCGGTACGGCACAGCCTCCACGCCGCCACTCAGAACAGGCCCGCTGCTCAATTCGGCAGTGTTAAAGACGTGTCCGGCACTCCCGCCCGCGATTGTTCTTCCATCGCATGCAGGGCCTCCTGCAGTGACACCGCAGCTACGCCTTCAAATGACGGACGAACAGGTGGTTGTGTAAACAGATGCGTACGAGTTCCCCGAAACTCGTGATCTGACCGCTGAAATCGCCAGATCAGAGCCAGTACGCCCAGGCAAATTCCTGCCGAGCTCCACGCCATCCACGGCAACATCTCTTCAGCACGAGTCCCGGATTCCCGAGGCACAACGCGCAGAATCCGATCTGTCAGCAACAAGGGGGCTAACGCCAGATCTCCTTTGCCGTCAATACCGCGAGCCGCATAGCCCTCACGCTTGAAAAAATATCCCGCCAGTTCCACCAGCGGCGCATCTCGCCCCGGAGAATCCACCAATGGCAACCCCGCATCCATCGACAACGCGACCACATGCACCAGTTGGTTGCCCGAATCAGACGTCGAAATCCATGCGTCCCATGCCGTCCTGATCCCATACTTCGCCGCACTGCGAGGCAGTACGGCCTGCGACAGACGCCTTAACCGTCCCTGCAACCTCCATGGCTTTCCCCGACAGGATTTCGGGGAATCCATAAACACCGCATAACGAGCTTCAGGCATTTCTGACAATCGGCCCCGCAGTACCTTTTCCGCCAGACGCAGCGTGGCCAGCATCGATTCCTGCTCGTCTGTCAGAACCCCCAGCACGTCATCCCGAACAGGTCGTGTCACGGTCACCGGCACGTCGTCCAGACCTGCCGCCTGCACCACCTGAGCTTCCATGGCCGCAGCGCCGGCTTTGTCAATCATCGCGGCCGGATCCGCACCCAATCCACTTCCGCCACCAACAATCTGCACTTCATCCGGCAGCAATTCCCCAGCCAAACCACTTACCACCAACCCCGATGCCGCCTGAGGCACTGCCGACTGTCCCGACTGACGCCCCACTCGCGACAGATTGAACAACAACAGCAGCACCACAACCCCCGCAATCAGGAACGTGCCCCGACGAGCACTCCGCAGAAGCTTTTCTTCTCGACCCCGACCTTTGGAGCGAAATCGCACAACCGTCGTCCTTTACATTTCAGAGATCCGCACACCAGCAGCGTCCTGTCCGCCTGTAGTCTAGTTTCTCAATCCTGCCATGCTCAAGTGATCCTTCCCCGTTTACCCGAATCACCCGACCTGCTCCCCAAATCTTAGGTGCCATGCACCTTTTTTTGAGACACCGAAGAAATTTCCAGACCCTCATGTCCGTTGTCTCAGAAAACCCAGGCGCCAAAAAGTCAGGTGCCAGGCACCGTAGTTCGACCTGCTCCCCAAATCTCAGGTGCCATGCACCGACATTCGCACTCGTCACATGTTTTTCACTTCCCGGAATTTCGGATCTCTGCGTCCGGTTTGTCTGTGACGGACGTAGTGCCTGTGAGGTTTCGTCACAAAATTGCCTCTGCTGCCAAAACACAACACCCCGGAATACTCGGTATGTCGTCCGCTATTCGTCACCAGGAGCGGGTATTCCTTCAGGTGGTAGTTTCCTCATTGCCCTCGCCGTTCTAGGCTTTCCACCGTGCGCACGGATTCCAGCGGACGCTACAGGCCTGTTGCCTGCCTCCGCCCTCTGAGCCCTGCGATTCTGGATTGTCATTGTGGCAGAACATTTCACATCACCGCCGGCGACGCTGCTGGAGAAATTCCTTCAGCAGTCCGGAGCCGTCACTCGTGCGACGGAATTACCATCCGAAAGTCCGGAGCTTCGGGCCGCTACGTCCGCAGACCACTCTGCGACACCGGCCTCTGGGCGTTTCACGGACATCGACTCCCCGGATCAGGCGTCGGAGTTTGCGGATTCCGAACTTACCAGCCGAGGCTTTGCAGCGACTCCCTCTGTCTGCTGGCGGCATGTCGACCCATCCGCACGAATACTCGTCGCAGCCGCTGACCCTGAATGTCTGAAGTCCATTCGTCGGATTCTGTTTTCTGTCGGTTATCGTCATATCGCAGTTGCATCCAATGCCCGTCAGGTCCTGCCCACGCTGCGTTCCGAATCTCCGGATGTGCTGCTGCTCGACCTGAACATGCCTGAGATCAGCGGCCTCGACATCCTGCGCGTGGCCGGCCTTGATACAGCACTGCAACACATCCCGGTACTGTTATTATCAGAGGACAACACGGCCTCGGTGCGACGACACGCCCTGGAACTGGGGGCGAGTGATTTTCTGAGCAAGCCGATCGATCCTGATGAATTGCTCGCCCGCGTGCGTAATTCGCTGGTGGTGCGCAGGCACTACCAGATGGAAGTGGAACAGGCCATCCGACTGCAGGCTGAGTTTCAGGTTCGCAGCAGGGAAATGGAGTTCACACGCAACCAACTGATCCTGTGTCTTGCCCGGGCCGCGGAACATCGCGACAGCGAAACGGGAAATCACGTCATCCGCGTGGGCCGCTACACAGCCATCATTGCCAGGCAAATGGGGTATCCTGAGCAGCACCTTGAAATGCTTGAGCAGGCCGCTCAGCTGCACGATGTGGGGAAGATCGGCATCCCCGATTCCATCCTGTTCAAACCGGCGCGGCTGGCCAAAGACGAATACGAGCTCATGAAAAAGCACTGCGCCCTCGGGCGGCAGATCATCGAGCCGATTTCGGATCGCGACTGGGATGTGCTGAAGTCCCACACGCGACTCGGCGGCAGCATGCTGCAGGTCCGCACTTCCCCACTGCTGATGCTGGCCGCACGCATTGCACAAAGCCATCATGAACGCTGGGATGGTTCGGGGTATCCCCTGGGTCTCGCGGGTGAGGATATTCCGCTCGAAGGACGCATCGTCGCCGTGGCTGACGTGTTCGATGCACTCTCCAGTCGACGTCCGTACAAGGATCCCTATCCCCGCCAGCGCTGTTTTGAAATTCTGCGGGCCGGTCGAGGCATCCTGTATGATCCGACAATCATCGATGCCTTCTTCTCCTGCTCCCGGGAGATCATTGAAGTGCAGCTGTCACTGATGGACGCGGAGGACTGCGTGCCCCGGGATCTGCCTGAGTCTCTCCCGCATGAATGACGGATTTTCTGCAAGGTCCTCCGAGCCCCGGGAGACCGCTGTTCGGAGGCCGTGTTTCCCGGCAATCCTTCCCCTCAGTCGTCGTATTCCGTTGAGGTTTCTCGATGCCTTCCGCACGGCCGCGATTCCGTATCCCGGACCTCAGGACATACTCAATCCGGCCGGGCGTGCCTTCAGTCGTTGCGCAAGTCGCGGCATCAACCCGTAAGACAGCGCCAGCAGTTTGATGGGGTGCAGAGTCGGAATCGCACTGGACTGCTCCATCTGCATACGACAACTGCTGCAATCCGTGACGCCGGCGACCGCATCGACAGTCTGCATCGCCTGAATCAGATCCGCACCGATCCGCAGCGATTTCTGAAAGTGTTCCGCGGCCACACCAAACGTTCCCGCCATGCCCGCACAGCCTTTTTCCAGCGGCACAAGCTCCAGCCCCGGAATGAGCCGCAGCAGTTCCGGCATCGCCGCTTCCCGGTGAATCGCCCGAATGTGGCAGGGCGTGTGCCAGGCCAGACGCAAATTGAGCGGACTGAAGTCTTTTTTCAGACGCCCGCGACGATGCAGGTCCAACAGAAATCGGCCGGCATCCTGCGTTTGCTGTGCGACAATCCGCGCCTCTTCTGTGGCCAGCAGCATCGGATATTCCTGCGTGAGACACAGAGTCGCAGACGGCTCCGTGCAGAGAATTGGATACCCCTCGCGCGCAGGCTCGGCCAGCTCACGCAGATTCTGCTCCGCCACATCCGCAGCCGCAGTCAGGTCCGCCACCGTAACCATACTCATGCCGGACACAGTCTGCCCGCGCGGTATGAAGACTCGAAAGCCGTTGTGCTCCAGCACACGAACAAAGGCCTCAGCGAGCTCCGGGTCATGATGATTGGCGAAGTAGTCCACAAAGTACACGACCGTTGGACGTGGACTGCCGGGCGTACCGGAATTGTCACTGCGGCGCACCCGTTGTGAATCCAGAAATGGCTTGCCCGCAAATGCCGGCAGGCGACGCCCCGCAGCGATACCCACGAATTTCTCAACAGCCCGGCGAAACAGTCCGTTCCGCAGCAAGGGGTTGAATACGAAGGAAAATCGCGACGCCATCCGGGCATAGGTGTGCACCCGTGACAACAGCCAATCGGTACGCGTCAACCCATGAGCCCGCACAAACTGTGCACGCGCTTCCAGCACAATCTGCGGAATATTGACTTCGGAGGGACAGTCGAGCTGACACTGTTTGCAGTTGAAGCAGCTTTCGATCACCGGGCGAATCGATTCGCTCTGCAACAAATCCGCCGGGGACTCAGCACACAAGGCTCGACGCAGCAGGTTCGCTTTTGCTCGCGGGCTGAGCTCCTCAGGCGAATCGTCCTCTACAAACGGACACATCCGCTCAGGCTGCTCATGGATTCGACACGATCCACACCCATTGCAGCGTACCGCCGCCTCGGCAGCGTCTGCAGCCGTCCACTGCAGCTGCATCACAGGTAACAGTGGGGAACCTGTGACTTCCGTCTGGCGATCGGCAGGACGAATCTGCCTCAAGTGCCGGATCATCAATTGAGTGTCGCTACTGATGATCTTGTCCGGGTTCAACAGCTTCAATGGGTCAAAGATCTCTTTCACCTGCTGAAAGACGCGGTACAGCGGACCATACTGCGAACGCAGAAACGCAGTTCGCGACAACCCGTCGCCGTGCTCGCCACTGACGGTACCGCCGGCCTGCTGCACCTGCCCATACAGGTCTGTCGCAATCTGTTCAAGTCGCTGACCATCCTGCTGTGCCGGGACCGGCAGGATCGGTCGGAAGTGCAGCTGGCCGGATGCCGCATGCGCATATAACGTGGCGGTCACTTCATGCTTCTGGAAGATCTTCTGAGCGGCCACCAGGAATTCCGAAAGGCAGTGCGGTGGAACAGCAATGTCTTCCACAAACGGCAATGGCCGCGAATCTCCCTTCAACCCCGCCAGCAGCGAAACAACCTGCGAAGGCAGCGACCACAGGAATTCCACCTCGTCAAACGTCGTGGCCACTCGCGTGACCCGAAAGTCAATGGCACGCTCTCTGAGGATTCGCTGCACATCGTCGATGCGCTGGCGAACCTCTTTCGCGCTGCTCCCGGTGACTTCCACAATCAGCCCCGCTTCCGCCTCCGGCAGAATCACATCACGAAATCGCTCGTCGGCGCCACGCCCAAGACTCAAAAGCCGCCGGTCCAGCAGGTCGCAGGCACTGGGATCCATCGGCAGAATCAATTGAGTCGCCTGGACGGCCTGTTCAAGGGCACCAAACATCAGCAACGCCACAGCTCGATGCTCAGGCAGTGGCATTGTGTAAAGCGTGGCTTCCGTGAACAGCGCCAGAGTCCCTTCGGAACCCACCAGCATGCGAGGAAGATTCAGTTGACCATCCTGAAGAATATTGCGCAACAGATAGCCCGCACAGTTCCGCAGCAATGGTGGCTGATGTCGACGAATCAGATCCTCGTGGCGACTGAGCAGACTGCCTAACTGGCTGAGAA
>JALQWE010000251.1 GCA_023258825.1 Planctomycetaceae bacterium
GGCAGAACGCCAAAGGACTTCGGCTGGTTCTTTGTCGAGTTGATCAGGCCGGCTGTTACTGTCTTCATGTCGCCCACACCAATCTGACGGGGTGATTCGCGGGAAAACCTGTTTCCCGTGTTGTCACCAGTTGCACAGCAGGAATCAATGGGGACCTCGGGAGCATCGTCAGAAATTCTCGAATGACAATATTCCCGGGTCGGGGCGATTGACTTTTTCTGCATCTTGTGCAGCGGTCAGAAGTGGACGAGAAGCCGGCTGACTGCGGCTCCTCGCCCCGATGTGGTTTCGTCGATCAGCACCTAGAATTCCCCGGTGATTTCTCCGCCGGAAATGGTCGCCAGACCACTGTAAACGACTTCGCTGATGCTGGCAGAAATGAAGCGAACGGAACCGTCCCCCATCGTGAATTGCGCGCCCCCCGTGTGATTGCTGCTGAAGTCATCAAAGTGGGCATGCGGGTCGTTCGGGGGATGATCCGCAGATCCAAGAATCCGCTGAAAGGCTTCTTCACCTTCTGGAAACATACCCACCCATGTGGAGTACCAGCCGAGTATCCGGTCCGTGCGTCGCTCGCCGGTCAGAAATGTGTTGCTGGTTCCATCGGTCACATCCGCCAGACGAACCTTGCTGTTGTGGTAGAAGAAACCGTCGCCCCGACACTGGCCGTTGGGCAGAACAGGATCATCTCCCGGGGCATTCTCACAGCCGTGCAGTTCTTCGGTTCCGAAAACACCGATGTAGTTGGCGATCGGCAGAGTGGCCAGAACGCTGTCAGACCCCTCTTCTTTAATCTGCCAGAATTCCGGTTGAGGATCGGAGGGACATTTGTAGGTTGGGATCTGAACTTTCAGAACGGCGGCGTTGAGCGGACTGGCAAGGGAGGCGTTGGAGTTGATGAGCCGCCAGACGTTGTCCTGATCCATAAATGGCAGAATCATGGCACCCCAACCAAGCCCACTGCCGCCATCATGAGCTGCCGGGTATCCGAAGGGACTGACGGCAATCCAGCCTGACGGAAGCGTACGGTGTGTGTCATGGTAGTTGTGCAGTGCGAGCCCGATTTGTTTCAGATGGTTCTTGCATTGCGTCCGACGGGCAGCTTCCCGAGCCTGCTGCACAGCGGGCAGCAACAGGGCCACAAGGATGGCGATGATTGCGATCACCACCAGCAACTCAATCAGGGTAAATCCGCGTACTCGACGCTGAGTTTTTGCAGTCATTGTTTGATTCCCGAATAATGGCAAGGCGCAGAATGTCGCCTGAAGAAATTAAAACGATGAACGAAGAGCAATTCATCAGCCACACAATGGCATCACCGCGTTGAACACAGCGGGATGTGCGGGTTGGCTGGCAAAGCAGGACACGATGAGATGCGTCACGGAAATCAATTCCGAGCTATCACCGAAGACTGGACAGCTTGATGCGGTCGCCGCCTGCAACGAAACATGGACCTGCGGGACGGAATGACGCGTCTGTCGCGTGCGTCAACAGGGGGGACTGGCATCATCAGGCTGCGGCTGGCGGACCCCGCGCATTTGCGTTTTGCGAAGTGCTGCACCCCGCGTGATCATTGGAAAGCAGCAGACGATCAACGGGGACTTCCCGCGACTGCACTTCCGGGGAAATCACCTGAAACGGAGACTGCAGCCAGAAGGTTAAACAAATCTGACACTGGCCGTGCTGATGCGTATCACCAGTGTCGGGCTGACCAGAATCGTAAGGGCTGGAGTGGTCCGCAGTTGCAGGTTTGTCATGGGACTGGAAATGCATGGTGCCATGCAGGTGCGAACAGCTGCATGCTGGAGCGGTCCCGGTATTGGAATGCGGTGCGTGTTCCAGTTCATGCAAAGGCCGACCGCAGAGCGCACTAACGCTGATTGCCAGCCAAAGGGCAATTCTCAGACAGGGGCGATCTATGGATGCAAATGCAGACACAACGGTATCCGGTAAAAGTTTGACGTTCAAATTATGTCCTTCAGCGAATACCTTTGACAAGCCAACCCCTGGGCATGCAAGCATAAAACGTTGAATAGACTTTGAAAAAACGCGCCGCCACCACGAAAAAACGCTCAAAATGAAGTGCCACCAGGCTCCTGACGGTCCTGGAGTTCCTGCAACAAAGCGTGTTCAAACAACCGCCAGAACGGAGAAAAGGTACCAGAAACCATGCGTCGCGAATGCTGACGGTGGCCTCTAACTGAATCGAGGAATTACGGGACTTACGTCCGAGGGGACCAACAAGCGACCATGGAAATCGCGAACGAGACTCAAGAGCGGTATTGAAAACGACGATCTAGCGATGGCGTTTTCCAGGGAAGTGCGGGAAAGCGAGACGAACGGGGTTGACTCAGGAGTTCTCTTTCCCAAAATGCCGCCCACCGAAAGTTTTTCTGGAATCTGGTTTCGGTCCCTTGACTGAGCAAGCGATTCCTGTTGAAATTCCGGAGCGGTGGTCGCAGTGATGCGACGGCAAGGCCTTGGCTTAGGCTGTTCAGGCTGTAGTGCGGCTGCTGTGATTGACAATTTGATTCGGTTTTCCATAACGGAAAACTTTATGCGGGTGTAGCTCAGTTGGTAGAGCACCACGTTGCCAACGTGGTTGTCGAGGGTTCGAGTCCCTTCACCCGCTTTTTTTTATTGGCAGTGGGTAGGGTTGGGCAAAGGCAGGCGTTCGCTGTGGCGGCCGGATCGTGGGCCAAAGAGCCATTTGTGCAGCGGTAAAGCGGTGGATCACTTGATGGTCTCGCATCTTGCTTTGCAAATTCCTGAAAAGTCTGTAATGTCCGTTCGTTTGCTGCGAGCCGTTTGAAACAGAGCTGTTCTGGAGGTCATTCGCGGCAACTTTCAAGTAGTAGCAGGCTTCGCTTCAAGGCGATTCAGGCCGGCAGTTGTCAGGTGATGAGGATCAGGAATGAGTTCCGACGTAGAGCAGGCCGTAGAGGACGCAGTTGTTGACGCCCCCCAGCGAATGAAGCTGTCAGTGGATATTAAAGACGCAGGCTCGTGCCGTCGGCACATTTCAGTGACTGTGTCAGAAGCTGACATCCGTGCGATCCGAGCAGAAGCGTTGCTGGATCTTTCCGGAAAAGCTCAGGTTCCCGGGTTTCGCGTGGGCAAAGTCCCCGTCGCCTTGCTGGAAAAGCGATTCAAGACAGAGATCGCCTCAGACATTAAGCAGAAGGTGCTCCTGTCCAGCCTCGAGCAGATCTCTGAAGAATACAACATCGAGCCCATTGGCGAGCCACGCCTGAACGTTGAGAACCTCGAAGTTCCAACTACTGGTGACTTCCATTACGAATTTGACGTGGAAGTGCGTCCGGAGTTTGAACTTCCGGACTTCAACTCCATCACAATTCGGCGGCCTTCCGGCGAAGCGACTCAGGAAGATATCGACGCTTACCTCGCGAACATGATGGGAGCTCGGGCGGAGATCGTAACGACTGACGATCCGGCCGCGGAGGGTGACCACCTGATCTGCAACCTGACCTTCACGGCAGGCGAGAAAGTAATTCGTCGAGTGGAATCCCATGCGTTGCGAATGCTGCCAACGCTGAATTTCGCGGACGCAGTTCTCGAAAACTTCTCGACCTTGATGGCGGGTGCTGTCCCGGGGGACGTTCGCAAGACATCTGTGACAGTTTCACTGCAGTCGCCAGTCGTGGAGATGCGTGGGGAGCAGGTTGCTGTCGAGATTGAGGTTGTGGAAGTCGCCCACTACAACCAGCCAGCACTGGACGATGTGTTTCTCGCACAGGCGGGCCTGTCCAGCAAGGAAGAGTTCCTTGAGCTGGTGCGTGAGTCTGTTCAGCGTCAGTTGGATTATCAGCAGCGCCAGGAAACTCGCAGCCAATTGCTGCAGAGCATCACAGCGTCTGCGGACTGGGATCTGCCTGAAGGACTGGTGCGTCAGCAGACTGAGAACGCACTGCGTCGTGAACTGCTCGAGATGGCTCAGGCGGGGTTCACCATCGATCAGATCCGGAATCGTGAGAGCGAAATTCGGCAGAATGCCTTGCAGGACACTCGTGATGCCCTGAAGCAGCATTTTATCCTGGACAAGATCGCGACGGCTCAGGACATCGAAGCCTCTGAAGCCGATGTTGAATACGAGCTGCGTATCATGTCCATGCAGCAGGGCGAACCCGTTCGTCGAATTCGGGCGAAGCTGGTCAAGTCCGGAATGATCGAAAACCTGTACGCTCAGCTGCGTGAGCGTAAGACGATTGACTATCTGTTGACGCAGGTTCAGTTTGAGGACGTGCCGCACGAACCAATTTCTGTGCAGTCTGCGACGTCGGCCAACTTTGCTGTCTGTGGAAACATGCAGCCATCTCTGGTCGATGACACAGCGGAAGTCGGGAAATCGGAGTGATCCGGACTGTTCGAACCATGCAGGCGCGCGTACGATTACGCGTCGCCTGTTTTTATTGGCAGACGCGTGATTGTCAGGCAGTATGATTCCTCAGAGACACACTCGGGATCGTACGACCTGCTGAAAACAGGGGTGGCTCGATACAGTTGCTGTGTTGGGCAGTTTCATTAGTTTCAATCTGCAGGAATCAGCGAATGAGGGATCCGCGACTCGATTACATGCCAATGGCGGCACGAGAGTACTCAGCACAGCGTCAGATGACTGTCGGCGATCTGCTGCTGGACAACCGGATCATTTTTCTCGATGGCCCGATCCACGACGGCAGCGCTAACCTCGTGATCATGAAGATGCTGTTCCTGCAGTCAGAGAATCGACATCAGGACATCCACCTGTACATTAACTCCCCAGGTGGATCCGTCACTGCCACTCTGGCGATCTACGATATCATGCAGTTCATCGAGTGCGATGTGGCGACCTACTGTGTCGGGCTTGCGGCCAGCGGCGGTGCAATTCTTGTTGCAGGTGGTGCAGCCGGAAAGCGATTTGCCCTGAAGCACTCAAAGATGATGATTCATCAGCCGTATGGGCAGGTCGGTGGACAGGTCTCGGACATTGAAATTCAGGCTCGGGATATTCTGGCCGCCAGAGAGTTGCTGAACGAGATCCTGGCTGAGCACACGAAGCAGCCAATCGAACGAATTGCGAAAGATACCCAGCGAGACCACTACCTCACGTCCGTGGACGCCAAGGCCTATGGCCTGGTGGATGAGATTCTGGATCGGCCGGGGAAAGAACGAAAAAAGGCCTGATGGCCGCTACTTTCGTGGATGTCTCACCCAATTGACTCATTTGATGGATGGCGGACATGACGGTTCTGGTGCCCTATGTGATTGAAAAAAACGGCCGCGACGAGCGGGCGATGGACATTTACAGTCGTCTTCTGAAAGACCGGATTGTCATTCTGGGAAGCCAGGTGAATGACGACGTGGCCAACAGCATCGTCGCCCAACTGCTGTTTCTGCAGTTTGACGATCCCAAGGCTGATATTCACTTTTACATCAACAGTCCTGGCGGCTCGATCACTGCAGGCATGGCGATTTACGACACCATGCAGTACATCAGCTGTGACGTCGCTACCTACTGCATCGGCCAGGCCGCCAGCATGGGCGCGGTCCTGCTGACAGCAGGTACGCCAGGCAAACGGAACGCTCTGCCTAACGCACGAATCATGATTCATCAGCCGCTGGCAGGCATGGAAGGTACAGCGACGGAGCTTGAGATTCACGCTAAAGAGGTGTTGAGGATCAAACGTCGCATGAACGAAATTCTGCTGAAGCACACCGGGCAGACGCTGGAAAAAATCGAAGACGATACAGACCGAGACAACTTTATGTCTGCCGAAGAGGCCAGGCACTACAACCTCATCGACAATGTGCTCGAGCGACTGAGCTGACATGTTGTCTTCACTCCGCAGACTGAGGCCGGGAATGGTTCGGTGACCTGCGGAGTGAATTGTAAGCTGTCGATCAAACATGACTGACTTGCTGAAAGCGGCTTTGCGGAGACTCTGCAAAGCCGCTTTTCGTTCAGAAAAAGGGGTCAGGAACCAATAGTGCGATGCACCCTCC
>JALQWE010000252.1 GCA_023258825.1 Planctomycetaceae bacterium
CAGAGTCCTGAGCGTATGTTGCACGAGTCTCTTCGAGGAGTCCCAGCAGTGCCGTCAGTTCGGCATCCGACGGGTCTCGCAGCAGTGCCACCTGGAATCCGAATCGCAACTGGTCCGCGGGAGTTCCCGATTGAGCCAGCAGGCGCCGGGCGAAACCCTGTGAGGCTTCTACGTAGACCGGGTCATTGAGTGTGACCAGGGCCTGCAGCGGGGTGTTTGTGCGATTCCGTTTCAGCGTGCAGACTTCGCGATTTGGCGAGTCGAACGTGGCCATCGACGGATAGGGATTGCTTCGTCGCCACGTGGTGTAGATGGCACGTCGGTAGCGATCTTCACCGCTGCTGGTTTGCCAGTCTGTGGAGCTGCCGAAAGCGGCGGACAAACCAAGGCTGGGCTGCGGCGGCTTGACGGGGGGACCGTACATTTTTTTGCTGAGAAGTCCGGCAACGGCCAACGCCTGATCTCGAACCATTTCAGAGCTGAGTCGTACACGGGGGCCACGTGCAAGCCAACGGTTGTCCGGATCGAGCGCTGCGTTTTCCGGAGTGACTTTCGCTGACTGACGGTAGACTGCGCTGGTGACGAGACTTTTCAGCAGTGCACGGGTGTTCCAACCGGATTCGATCAGATCGCGTGCCAGCCAATCCAGCAGTTCCGGGTGTGTCGGCAATTCGCCCTGAGATCCGAACTCTTCGCTGGTGGAGACAAGGCCGCGTCCAAACAGATCTTCCCAGTAGCGGTTCACGACGACACGCGCGGTCAGGGGGTTGGAATCACTGACCAGCCAGCGGGCGAAGCTGAGTCGATTCCAGGGTTCCGCATTCTGCGGTGGCGAGAAGACGGCGGGAATACCTTCGTGCACTTCGTGACCGCGGTCGAGATAGTTTCCACGGAACTGAAACAGAGTTTTGCGGCGTTGAGCCGCCGGTAGTTCCTTCATGACCAGCACGGAGGCGTCTGGTTTCATGTTCTGCAGTTCCTGATTCAGTTCCTGCAGTTCCCTGCGGGCCTCAGCCAGTTCCGGAGCCAGTTGCAGGCGATAGTGATCGGCCAGCAACTGCTGCTGTTCCGGGCTGCGCTGGTCTGCCGGCAGATCAATCGCGGCCAGCACGGCGATGGGTGTTCCCGCGCGTTCGATGGCACCGGCCTGATCGGTGACGCGGATCCGGAACTGTCCCAGCAGATGATTTGCGTAGGGTGAGTTCTGTTCGATGATCAGACGGAGTGTCCCGCCTTGAGACGCATCCGGCAGATTTCTGGGAACGAGCGTCAAAGCGTGCGATTCTGAGCCACGTCCACCGACCGCCCAGCCGTTTTCCGTTTCGGTCCGACCGTCAATGACTTCGGCGGCCGGAAAGCCATCCTGCTGAAAATCGGCCGCTGCGGCAGAGAAGGTGACGTCGGTGATGCCACTGGCGACATATTCACCAGAGGGATTTGGTGGGTCAACAATGGTCATGACCTGAACATCGTCGCGGTTGGCGTTCAGCAATGAAATTCGGAAGTTGGAGAGTCGCGTATGGATTCCGTTGCCGAGGCGGTTCCAGATGACGATGCGGTCGATGGGGGTCTCCTGACCCAGATCCAGTTCCCACCAGGGATCGGTGGAAAGGGCGGTGTGCGTGACGGATTTCTTCAGGAAATCACCGTCGGTGTTTCCGTCGATGGCGTATTCGGCTGGCCCTGCAAAATCGGTAGAGCTCTGAGTGGCTTTGCCTGTGGGTGCCACGTTGATTCCACCTGAGAGCACCTGGACTTCGGCCAGAGAGAGGATGCGGTCGTTTCCGGGGATCTGCACGCGGACAAATCGAGCGGTCGGCGCCTTGTTGTCCTCGGGAATCCACTGAGCCTTCAGCTCGGTAATGACAAAATTTCCACCGCCATGCCCGGCACCCTGCCCCGGTAGTTTTTCAGAGGGAATTGTTTCCAGCTGCAGTGCGGCGACTGACGCGGGGGTTGTGTTGCCCGCGGCTGCCAAACGCTGCATGGGAATGTCGATCGTGTAGACATCGCGATCGGTGGCGGTAGGAACAAAGAGGGTTCCATCGGCCGCGATTTCGGCTGCTCCACCGCCGGCCCGCCGGATTTCCTGAGGCGTGACGGTTTTCCAGTCGGGCTGTGTTTTCAGGCGTGCTTCCCAGGCCACCTGTGAAGCCGTGATGGCCGGGGTTGGTGTCGCCATCAGGCCGTTCAGTTCGGTGAGGCGGTTGGTGAGAAATTCCCGGCGTTGCTTCTGTTCGGTGGTGAACAGCGGGAGCCGCGGTGAGTCATCTCCGCGATCGGCGTCTTCTGTGTTGTTCAGAATGGCGAACAGCTGAAAGTACTCTTCCTGGGACAGGGGATCGTACTTGTGATTGTGGCATTGAGCACAGGCCATGGTGGTGCCCATCCAGACAGCCATGGTGGTGTTGACGCGATCCACGACCGCGACGTTGCGAAACTCTTCATCCTGGGTTCCGCCTTCGTTATTGGTCATCGTGTTGCGATGGAACGCAGTGGCGATGATCTGGTCTTCTGTCGGGTTAGGCAGCAGATCTCCGGCCAGTTGTTCAACAGTGAACTGGTCAAAGGGCATTCCCTGGTTAATGGCGCGAATCACCCAGTCGCGCCACGGCCAGATTGTGCGCGCAGGGTCATCGGCATAGCCGGCTGAGTCTGCGTAACGGGCGACGTCCAGCCACTTGCGTGCCCAGTGCTCGCCAAATTCCGGACGATGCAGCAGATGCTCGGCCAGTTCGGCCCAGACCTGTTCATGGGCCGGGGTTCCCTGCTCGCCGGCGGCCTGCAAACGAGCAGCCCAGTTGGTCCCTTCTTCGAGGGTTGGTGGCAATCCGGTCAGGTCAAGAAAGACGCGGCGAACAAGAGTGTGTGCATCGGCATGCGGTGCCGGCTGCAGTTGATGAGCCCGCATCTGCTGAACAGCGAAGGCATCTACGGGTGAGCGGACCCAGGCGGAGTCGTCCTTTGAGACGGCCGGAACCTCGGGGCGCACAGGAGGAACGTAGGACCAGTGAGTCGCGAATTGGGCTCCCTCACGAATCCATTGCTGCAGCAGCTGAATCTCGGCTTCGGTCAGCGGTTTGCCGAATTCCGGCGGGGGCATACGGATGTCAGCGTCCTGGCTGAGCACTCGGCGGACCATTTCGCTGGCGTCGGGGTCGCCCGGTGCAATGGCGGCGTGGCCCGATTCGAGGACCGTGGTGGCTGCGGTCCGTTCATCCAGTCGCAGCCCCGCCTCACGCTGGCCACTGTCCGGTCCATGGCAGGCAAGACAGCGATTGGACAGGATCGGTCGAATGACTTTATTGAAGTCAATGGTCTGTGCACGCAGAGGCGTGTGGAGGCAGGACAGACCAACAAGGGCCACGCAGAACATCAGACGCGGAAAATTCATTTCACCACCGACTGCTGAAGGGTCACTCAGGCTGAAACCGTTCGCTCTTCTCCAGTGTACCGCATCCGCTGCGGTACTTCATCCGGGATTCCGCCAGAAAACGGGAACTCGCGACCGGATTTCGCTGGTACCGGAATTTTCCGGTGTCTGATCTTTCGCCCTGGAACCCTCGCCGGCTTCTGGTACTCTGTCGGAACATGCTGACAATTCGCCGCTGTGTCGGTGCACACTTCGTTTTACTGCTCGCAGGATTCAATGCTCATGCTGACCGAACAGGGATGCCGCCAACGACGCCAGATGCTGTGGAGCCGAATTCCGGAGGAGATTGAATGGTTGCTGGTAGGCGATCCGCGGCATGTGCAGTATCTCTGCAATTTTCGGGTCAATCCCATCAGTTTCTCGGCTGATCAGCGAGCCCTGCTGCTGTTGACGCGTGCCGGGCGTACTCTTTTGCTGTCGGACAATTTCACAAAACGCTCAGCTTCGGCCCCGGCGTTTGTGGACGAAGACATCTGTGTGCCATGGTACACGCACCGCAAATCTGTGACCGGCCGCGATCAGGCGCTCACGCAGGCAATCGCAGAAGCACGTCCTTTTTGGGGGGGACGTGTTGGGCTGATCGAACCGGAAGGTTTGTCAGAAATGATGGCAGCCATGGTGGCGGAAGATGCTGCCTGGCAGTTTTCCGAAGACGACGACGCTAATCCGACGACACTGGGTGACGTGTTGAGATCACTGCGTCGCAGCAAACATCCCGACGAGGTGGAATTGCTGCAGCGCTGCATGCAGGCGGGAGCCGCTGGTCACCAGCGTGCTCTGGAAATGATCGCACCTGGCGTGACCGAGTTTGATGTCTATCTGGCTGTGCAGCAGGCCGCTCAACAGGCCGCCGGTATGCCCTGTATCGTCTATGGTGATTTTCGCGCTACGCACTCGCATCTTCCCAAAGCCGGCGGTCTGCCAACCTCGTACCAGCTGCGTGAAGGCGACCTGTTCATTCTGGATTACAGTGTGATCCTGCATGGGTACCGGTCCGATTTCACCAACACGATTTCGGTCGGTCCCCCTTCGGCTCAGGCGACCGAGCAATTTCAGGCGTGTCTGCAGGCACTGCAGGCGGCTGAGTCCCAGCTGCGGGCGGGAGTGGCCTGCCGCTCCCTCTGGCAAACCGCGTCACAGGTGCTGGAATCCCGTGGTTACGGGCCGCTGGCTCATCATGCCGGACACGGACTGGGCATGGAGCATCCGGAACCACCCATCCTCGTCTCCGAAAGCACCGACACCCTCGTTGCCGGTGACGTGATTACTCTGGAACCCGGCTGCTATATCGAAGGCTGCGGAGGTATCCGCCTGGAGCACAACTACCTGATTACCGAGACCGGTGCACAACGACTCAGTCAGCATCGCCTGACTCTGAACTGACACCATCTCTGGTGCTTCGAGGGTGTGTTCTGTTCCCCATGTACTGGCAATGGGGCGTTGTATTACGTTCCCCCTTGGTTTTCGGCGATCATGGTTGCTCAGCCGCACAGGGCCGTACGAAGCTGCTGCAACTGGACCAGCGCATCGGCATGGTCCTGGACAAACAGCGAAATCGTGCGCGTGCGGTGTTGGGGAACGGCATACGAGTACGCTGGCTGAAGTGCACTGGCCGGCCATAAAACGACTTGAGCGAACTCTGAATCGGTCCGCTGCAGTGTCCAGGTAACGTCAGATGGTTCGCTGTGCAGAGTCTGTTGCAGCAGGCTCAGCGATACGTTACCCGGCGTCAAGGTTTCACTGAGCTGCAGTGAGACCTGAAGTGGTCGCTGCTGCAGGCGCGACCAGAGTGACTGCAGTGTTTCCTGAAGAAGCGGATGCTGCCACTCCCCTGCGATTTCAACGGCTGACGACAGCACAAACGTGCGGTACCACAGTGCCGGGTGAGGCAACAGCAGTTCGTGTGAGTCGATGACGTGTGGCCCCGCCAGCAGCAGGTCCAGATCCAGTGTACGCGGTCCCCAGCGCACGGCTCGTGTTCGCCCGAGGCGGTTTTCCACGCTCTGAAGCGCTCGGAGAAATTCGAACGCTGACAGTTCACTCTCCACGATGGCCGCGGCATTCAGGAATTCGTCGCCTGCAGACGCGCCAACCGGGGACGTGCGAAAGGTTCTGCTCAGCACGGCTGTTTCCGGGGACTCTGTGGCGTGTGACAGCCATTCGACGGCCTGCTGAAACATCGTTTCTGTTGTGCCGCAATTGCCGCCAAGTGCAATCAGATAGGAATTCACAAGTGCTCCTGTCGTCAACGTTGTACGATTCGCACGTTTATCTCGCCACCAGCCGGCGGCAGAGACTACTGTCGGTTGGGCTGTCTGCCGCGTGTTCAGGGGGTGTTCTGTGATCGTCGCTTCAGGACAAGAAACATTCCCTGAGTTTCGTCCGGGAGCAATTCCCAGCGTTCCGGCTGTTCCTTCAGTTCACGAACATCGGCGGGGGAGCGAATCTGGCTGTAGCGGTGCGTGGTGTCGATCACTATATAGTCTGTGTCTTCCGGAACGCCGGGGCGATACTGATTGACCGCCCGCAGGTAATCGCTGT
>JALQWE010000253.1 GCA_023258825.1 Planctomycetaceae bacterium
GTTGACGAACGAGAGTTGCTGCTCGACGCGTTTGTGCCAGTCACCCCCGGTCCTCACGCTGCCGTTCTTGTCGTGCACGGTGGAGCGTGGAGATCCGGCAATCGTAAGCAATTGGCCGCCTACGCCAGCGCCCTCGCGTCCAGAGGCATGGCCTGTTTCGCGATCGATTACCGTCTGGCACCGGAGCATAAATTTCCGGCTCAAATTGATGATTGTCGTGCGGCAGTGCGCTGGATTCGTACACACGCCGCGGAATACCGAGTAGATCCGGACCGACTTGGCGCAATCGGGTATTCCGCCGGCGGGCACCTTGTCTGTCTGCTGGGGACCACCGGCGAGCAGGCGCGCCCCGAAAATGGAAATGTTGACACACGCCTGCAGGCTGTTGCAGCCGGAGGCGCCCCGACAGATTTTCGCACGCTTGCAGACAATGGGAAGTGGGCCACCTACTGGATGGGAGGCGACCTCAGCACAGTGCCCGAAAAGTTCCACGCTGCGTCGGCCGCGGCCTTTGCGGATCGTCAGGATCCCCCTTTCTTTTTCTTCAACGGCACCGCCGACGAACTGGTCCCGCTGAAATGGTCCAAAGTCTGCCACGATGCGTTGAAAGAGCAGGGCGTTCGAGTTGAGTGGCATGAGATCGACGGTGCCAACCATCTTCAGGCGGCCATGAACGCAGCCGTCTTAGAGCGGGCCTGCGACTTCCTGTATCGTGAACTTCAGCCTCCTCAGCCAACGACAGAACGCAAAAACTGACCCATTCCCATGCTGCACCTCCTCTGTTGCGGATGAGGGCTCCGGCCACGGTCTGATTGGCTCACAGCACAGCAGTCTGTTGAGATTCACTACAATCAGAAAATAAACCTGCTCCGACAGCATTCCTCAACTGAGGTTGTCGGGAATCCAGCACTTTCCAATATTCCTCGAACAGCTGACGGAACACCATAACGGACGCACCAGGTGATGGCAAAATCGAACAATCAGCCGGCAAAAAACACGACCAGGCTACTCACCGGCGGTAATCCACAGATTCCCAAAGGCGACGGTGACGATGCCGTGCAGGCCTATATTGCGGCGATGCCGGGCTGGAAAAGACAGGTCGGGGAGCAACTGGATCGGTTGCTGATTCAGGCCGTCCCCATGGCCCGCAAAGCTGTCCGATGGAATACACCATTTTATGGCATGGAAAGTCAGGGCTGGTTTGCCGCCTTCAGTTGCACGGCTCGATATGTCAAAGTGGCCTTCTTTGCGGGAACCTCACTCACTCCACAGCCACCTGTGGGCTCAAAAGTGGCACACGTGCGCTATGTTCATATCCACGAGCACGAGGTCATCAGCGAAAATCAGTTTTCTGACTGGTTCCTGCAAGCCTCGCGTCTGCCCGGAAACCCCGTGTTCTGATCCGACCGAAACGACCTGTCGGCGAGCCTGAGGTCAGCAAATTCTGCTAACCAACCGCTCTGCAAACCTGCCTCCTTCCACCATGACAGCACGCAAAGTCACCCGATAGATTCAAAACGCATCCAGACATACCTTGCCCGGCTCCACGCCCGCATCTTCCGCAATCGGTCATGATCCAACCCTGCCGAACGATTTTTTCCTTCCCACACGGAGGTACCCGAGCATTGTCCGTTTCAGTACTATGCAACTGTGCTGCTTGATTGCCAATACTCCTTTCAACATTCAGCGAGTCCATCATGGCCCAGGCAATTGTTGATCCGGGTGAATTACGTCGCTTTGCCCAGATGCTGCGACGCTTCAATGAAGAAATCAACGACAAATCCACTGCAGTGGCGGGACAACTCAGCCACCTCGGACAAACATGGCGGGACCAGGAGCATCTCCGCTTCTCCGAAGAATTCAGCGCCAACATGAAGGCTCTTGGTCGCTTCGTGGATTCGAACGAACAATTCATCCCCTACCTGCTCAGAAAGGCGCAACTGGTCGAGGAATACCTGCAGCAACAGTAGGGCACCGCGTTCCTGCTCTCCACCCCCACCGGAACAAATTCACCTCCACACCACTCAGCAGGGCAGGTTCATGGCAGGCTCAGCCAATGTCTCATCCACCGACGCCATTCAGCAGTTCCGCAGCGCTGTGATCGCTTTCCAGGATGAAGCCCGCACCTGTCTGGCCGCGCTTGATCATCAACTGCGACAAATCATGCTTTGGCTGGAACAGGATCGCCCCAACTTCTGGAAACGTGAAATTGAGAACTGCATGCGTGAGATGACCAGTGCCCGCGTGCGATTGCATCAATGTCGCATGCGCCGCATGGGAGATTTTCGCCCCTCCTGCATCGAAGAGGTCAAGGATCTGGAAAAAGCGAAACAGCAACTGGAACTGGCTCAGAAACAACTTCCGCTCATCAGACGCTGGCATGCCGAGGCCTCACATGAGGCCAACGAATTCCGCGGCAGAGCATCTCAGGTCACACAGGCCGTTGAACGGGACCTTCCCAGCCTGCTGGCACTCCTTGCGTTCTCCCTGCAGAAACTGGAAGACTACGCGGCTGTAACATTACCGGCGTCTCACTCCTCCGCAGCATCGATTATCGCGGTCCCCGAAGCAGAAAGTACTGCCCGACACTCACTTCCCGATCGGCAAGCCGCTGACGGTGCGTCTCGTGATTCAGCCACCCCAACATCATCCGGGGACGCCAACCAGAATCAGCCTGTCACCTGACCTGCGGAAACTGGCCCGTCATAAAACAACAACAGCCAGACTGCAATGCCCAACTGCAGTGTGGCTGTTGACTGTTTCGGTGCCGTATGTTTGGTGCCGTATGAAATCGGCAGCGAAGCTACTTGTTCTGCAGTCGCTGCACCTCCTCATGCAACTTCTGCACTTCGGTACGCAGTTTTTCAAGCTGTTCGGAAAGGTCAGTCGGCTGAGCTGCAGTGGCTGCTTCCGCTTCGCTGCGAAGTGATTGCAGCATCTTCTGCAGGTCAGTCGGACTCGCTGGAACTGCCCCCTCTACAATCACTCCGGGATGTATTAACTGCCCCGGTGCCAGACCACGCGACTGCATCATCTGTTGCAATTCCTGCGGCAGCACAAACTGTGAAGCACCTGACACAATACCCCCAACGGGAACAGACATCTTTCGTGGAGTGACTTCAATTGTCCGCGGCTCGCCGTCGCGCAGCACCGTCACCTGCAACGGCTTACCATCAGCATTCGTCACAAGCTCAACCAGTTGTTCGCGAGTCTGTAATCGCTGATCGTTGACGCTGACTAAAACGTCATCCACTTCGATTCCGGCTTCGGCAGCTGGACGCCCTTCAGAAACACCGAGGACAACCAAACCAGCATCGTCCAGTTTCAAATGGCGTCGTAGAAGCTTACTCGCCTCTTCACAGACCACGCCGATCACCATCCGTTCTTCAGTCGCCGGAGTTGCGATTCTCTCTGCGGTAACCACAGGACCTGACAGGCTTTCAAGTTCTGCAAGGGCATCAGTGCCGCCATCCATTTGCAGGATCACAGCCCGTCCTTCCGCATCGTTCAGATCATATTCTCTGCGAATACCATCCGGACCAACCACGACAATTCGCCCCTGCGTCATCACCTTTGGAGCCTCGCCCGCCTTGCCATCCTCACGACGAGACTGAACCCGAACCTCAATTCGTTTCTGCTCCCCGACCGGAGCAGGCAACTCCGCTGGCGCTGCCGGTGAGCCTTCACCAGGTGTCGCCGGCTTTTCCGCCCCCTCCGACGCTGGCTCATCAACCGCAGTCACTGTCACCGCCACGCCGGATCCAACGACCGTCGACTCCTGATCTCCGGATTCCAGGACACTGTTGCCCGAAACCGCCAGCACAGCCGCAATACATGCAGACCAGTTCACCATCTCTTCAATCTCCTTTTGAATAACGTCACATGGACTCTGATGAGACCGCTCAACATCAGCAGGCAACACAGGCTCTGCATGTTGTCCAGCTAACTCTGTATGCTCTGCGACTTCGCATGCCACAAAACAGGCACCCGCTCACTGAATCTGCGGCACCGGTTCATCCGTTACCGGCACCAGCATCGACTTTCCATCCCCCGCCGGCACGATCAGCCAGCGGACAGCCCGTTGTTTCTGATCCGAATCAAACAGCGGGTGATTGCGATCCATGCGTTTCAGATCTCCCGGCTTCTGATAGACCGGAATGTCCACCGGTCGCTGTCCCGGCAACTGAAACTTCCACGCTCCCGCAGGCAAGGCCGCGTTCGTACTTCCAGCCGGCATGCTTGTCGTCCCCACCGTCATTCCGCGGGTACCCGATCCTGACCATAACTGGTCCTGCAGCAACATCCCGCCCACGAAGAAAATGGCTGCACATAAGGTGAGCGATGTCACGGGGTGTGACCACCATCGCCGAGTCATCTGCCTCAGAGTCCCGGCCGGAGGCGCGGCCAATAAAGGACGTTTCTCCGAAACAGCGACGACGCCCTCAGCCAACCCCACCGACAGATCGGCCTTGTCCGGATTTTCCGAAGACAATAACTGTCGCAACGAACGATCTTCCAGAAGTCCACAGGCCAGAGACTTCCAACCGGAATCCAGACTCTCCAGCCGACGCAGCAGCGATGCAGTCTCTGCCGGGCTCAATTCATCATCCACACAACGTTGTATCAGCAACTCATCCGCCGTTGTCAGTTTCATGGTACACCCCCTTCCTCCACAAATGACTTCAGTTGCTGCCGCAAACTCTTTCGGGCCTTCATCAGACGGTATTCCACCGTCTCTTCCTGCACACCCAGATGAGCCGCGATCTCGCGATAACTCCAGTCCTCCGTGTACTTCAGCAGCAGCACCTGACGATCCAGCTCCGGTAATTTTTCCAACGCCTGCCCCACACGCCCCCGCGCCTCCTGAGACAAGAGCACCTGCAATGGACCAACCGCCTCGGACTCTGACGCCACTCCCTGACTCAGACGGTCCTGCAGCCGACGACGGCGCCCGGTGGTTCTCCGGTACATCAACACCTGTCGCACTGCAATCTGGTATAACCATGCACCGATCTTCTGCACGCCAACCAGCGTGTCCCGCTGACGAACAATCGCCATGGCGATGTTCTGCATCACATCCTCGATCGCCTCCGGCTCCTGCAGACGACTGCGCACGACGGTTCTCAACCAGCTTTCGTGTTCCAGAAAGATCGCCTGAGGACTCATGTCCGCCAATCCTGTCTCTAACGTCTGCACCAGCGTGGTCTTCTCCCCCGGCTTTACCCGCTCAGCCCTCGCCAGTGAACGGCCTTCCGCATGGCCAGCCACAGGCTCGGCCCTGGGAAAAAGTTGCCGCATCTCCAGACTTTTCCGGCTCTTTTTTGCAGAATTCCGGTCGTTCGCAACAAAAAACAAGGCACGCTGGGGCCCGTCAGACTGTCATAAACTAATACCAAAACACATCTTACGTCAACAAGAAACTGGTTGAGCAGTCAGCCCACGCTGTCGTCCTGCGCTCAGGATCAAAACACGCGAGGTTTCATTATCATTCATGCTCAACGGCACTCAAACTCGGGAAACCATTCGAATTTTTCTGGATTTTAACTGCGTGGTTGTTCCACCCTCGTCTCCAATCCTGCCGGCCTCACTGCGGTTTCGTGAGCTCGGCACCATCGCATTGCTGGCACTTGTGCTGCGAGGATTGCTCGCGCTGAACCAGCCGGGACTGCTGTCCGACGATGCAGACGGCTACCTGGCTCACGCCCGCCTGCAGAGCCAGGAATGCAGTTTTCTTGGCCCCTGGACACGGCAGCCCACTGCTTTTCGCCCCCCCGCGTATCCGCTGGCTCTGGCGGCCGCCTTAGCCGTCGGATTCACCGCTCCCGCAGCCGTCCTGCTGGTCCACGCTGTCTCTACGCTGCTCTGCCTGTTCGCCGTTACCCAGTTGGCTCGCCACCTGCGTTTCTCCCGCCGAAAAACACTGGCCACGACGCTGCTCGTCGCCCTCGATCCACTCCTGAT
>JALQWE010000254.1 GCA_023258825.1 Planctomycetaceae bacterium
CACGTAGCCGATGCTCTTGAAGCCGAATCTCGCAACCAAAGACCCCAGTCCCAGCAGCACCTGAAGTCCAACCGTTGACAAGATGCACAAGCCGGCCACACGCAGAACACGCAAACCGCCGCCGAGCAGCGAAATTGCCGCAAACAGGCACGCCACAAGGGTTACCACAGCCCCAATCACATGCTCGGTGCGCATCCCATGCAGATGACGCAGCACGCCACCTAACCCGTACTGAAACAGCACAATCACAGGCAGAAGCATCACGAGAAACGCACCGACCGCAGTGAGACGCTCCTCACATCGTACCAACCACTGGCGCCAACCGGGACTCAACAGCAGCCGAAACACCACACAACTGGAGAAGAACAAGGCCCCGGTGATGCTGTGCGTCATCGCCAGCACCTGATCATTCATCACGACGCGGGCACCACCAAGCAATCCCTGACAAATCACAGCGACCAGAATTCCCAGCGTCCAGTTGCGAACAGATCGGTCGCCGGAACGAAAACCGAACCAGGCCAGCAAAATGGAGACAAACCCAATCAACATGCCCGCAAGGCGGTGCCCATGCTCAACAAACTTCTCCGTATTCACCGCGAAGTCGCTCAGCCACGGGTACAGCAACATGTTTTGACCGTCCGACGACGGCCAGTCCGCAAAAGCCATCCCGGCCTTCAGTGTCGTCACAACTGACCCCATGCCAATGGGCAACAAGGCAACCGCACAGGTTACCGTCGCCCATCGACGCACTGAGGACAAATTGTCAACTGACACACTCACCGCGATACTCCAGACCGTTGCGACCGAAACTTCAGTGGTGAACCGCTACCCGCTGTACGCCAGCCGGTGGAGCCGTCGTCTGCAGAATAAAGTCCTGACCGAGCGCCTCTGCTTCCGGAGAAGAGTACTCGTAAGGGCCACGGTAACAGACCGGCGGCACATCAAAGTTGCCATGTCCCGGAGGCGACGGTGCACTCCACTCAAGGCCATTCGCGCCCCATGGATTCCGACCAGCCTTCTGACCCCGGAAAATGCTGTAGAAAAAGTTACCCAACAGCAGGAACTGTGCAAACCCCATGATGATCGCAGAGATCGTCATGAACTGGTTCATCGGCAACAAGTGCTCGAGATAACCATGCAGGTAAGGATCAGCATACCGACGCGGCATGCCGGCAATGCCCAGCAGGTGCATCGGGAAAAAGGTTCCGTTCATGCCGATGAACGTCAGCACAAAATGAACTTTGGCCACCTTGTCGTTCATCATGCGGCCGAACATCTTCGGGAACCAGAACTGGATACCAGCAAAGACGCCGAACAGCGTGGCACCAAACAACACATAGTGGAAGTGAGCCACAATGAAGTAGGTGTCGTGGAAATAAATATCGACGGGAACTGCCGCCATGAAGATCCCACTCAGCCCCCCGACAATGAACAGAGCCACAAAGGCAGCACAGTTCAAAAACACAGCATTGAACTGAATGTTCCCGTCCCAGATCGTCCCAATCCAGTTGAACACCTTGATGGCGGAGGGCAGGGCGATCATCATTGTCGACGTCATGAAGGTCATTCCGAGCGCCGGGTTCATACCACTCGTGAACATGTGGTGCCCCCAAACGATGAACCCGAGACCTGCAATTGCCGCCATCGAGTAAACCATCGGCTTGTAACCAAACACAGGCTTTCGCGACATACACGCAAGCATGTCCGAAACCATGCCCATCGCCGGCAGCAACATGATGTAAACCGCCGGGTGCGAGTAGAACCAGAACAAGTGTTGCCACAACAGCGGCTGGCCGCCACCAACAGTCGGAGCAGCATTGTTCACAATGATCCCGGCCGGCACAAAGAACACTGAGTGAATTGTCGTTGGCAGTAGTTCGCTGAGTCGGTCAAACACCAGCATAAAGCCAGCAGCCGTCAACACCGGCAGAGCGAATGCCTGCAGGATCGCAGTGATGAACATCGACCAGATCGTCAAAGGCATCCGGAACAGAGTCATCCCCGGTGCTCGCATGTTGATGATCGTGGTCATGTAATTCACAGAACCCATCATCGATGACACACCAACCAGCGTCAGACCAAACAGCCACCACGTCTGAGCGGCCCCGGAACTGGGCGCTGCCGCAGCAAGGTCGCTGAGCACAGGGTATGACGTCCAGCCATTGCCGGGCCCTGCCGTCGGGCCACTCGCCACAAAGCTCACACCAAAACAGAAAATTGCCGGCCACATGAACCAGTAGCTCAGCATGTTCAGCACTGGGAACGCCATATCATCCGCACCGATCTGCAGTGGAATCAGGAAGTTCCCGAAGGCACCGGCCAGAACTGGAATGATCACGAGAAAGATCATCACCGAGGCATGCATCGTGAACAGCATGGTGTAGAACTCCGGGCTGATCTGCCCGCCTTCACCATGGAACAACCCGAACACACGTCCAATCAGTGGCATACTCTCCCACGGAAAGGCCAGTTGCCAGCGCACGGCAAGCGCCAACGCTCCCCCAACCATCAACATCAGGATGGTGGTGATGAGGAACTGAATCCCGATGACCTTGTGGTCTGTCGAGAAAACGTACTTCTGAATAAAGGTCTGCTCATGGTGTCCATGAGCGTGATCATGCGAGTGATCGTGTGTATCAAGGGCTGGTGTAATCGTCGCCATCGTTGTTTACCGCCTGAAATCCAACCAATCCAAAACAGAAGTCCACTCTGCCTGCCACACTATTCTGCAGACGCTTCCGCGTCCGCTACACCGTCTTCATTCTGCTCAAGCTCCAGACGAGTCAGATACTCGTCCACGCCCTTCTGCGAGTCCGCGATGATTCGAGCCTTCATCTTGTAGTGCCCCCAGCCGCAAAGCTCCGCGCACAACAGTTCATACTCGCCCGCTTTCTCAATCTCAAACCAAACCGGAATGATCAATCCCGGAACCGCGTCCTGCTTCACACGCAGTCGAGGAGCAAAGAACGCGTGCTGCACATCCTGAGTGCGAAGGTTGATCATCGTTGGCACCGCAGCAGGCACATGCACTTCATTCACAAAGTACAAATCCCCCGGCTGCGGCTCATTCATCAATTTCGTACCCGGCTTTGGGTAGCGAATTCGCCACTCAAACTGCCGAGCCATGACTTCAGCGACTGGAGAGTTCTGAACTGAGTCCGGGAACTTCGACAAAACCCGGATGTCGGCCAGAACGTCCAGCTGTGTCAGAGAAATAAACACCAGCACAAAGGCCGGAACAATCGTCCAGATGATCTCCAGCTTGTGGCTTCCATGTGAAAACCACGCCTTCTGACTGCTGCCCTTAGTTGCACCTTTCCACAGCGCATAACCAAGAGCCGCCTGTGTGCCGACAAATGTCACCGTCACAATGATCAGAATCAGATAGAACAGCCCATCGATCTGGTGACCAAGCGTTGACAATGGCTCGCTCGGGAACCACCAGCCGCGCGATGGTGCAATCAAACACACATAAAGCGCCACCAATGGCCAGAACCAGAAAAACAGTGCCCAGAACTTTTTCACGGATCGCTTCTCCATCCGAACCAGTTGACCGCAATACTCCCCCGAACGCCCCGCGCAACCACTTCAAACCTTCAGTCACCAGCCGCAGCAGGCGCTGCTTCGGCCGCCGCCGCAGGTGCGGCAGCAATGGCCCCCGGTTCGGATTCAAACTGCAAACTCAACAGATAATTGACAATGTGCCAGATGTCTTCGTGCGGAGTATTCTTGAATGACGGCATTCGCGACCCCTTAATACCTGCATGAATTCTGCAGAACAGGTCAATCGGTCGTCGGCCACCACGGAAAATCCCACGCTGCAGGTTTCGCGGTTGATTCAGATTGTCCCATTCATCATGCAGACCGGCTTCCTTGTACAACTCACCAGACACGGGGTTCTTCTCGAACGCCAGCGTCTGCGGACCATTGCCGGCCCCGTCGATTCCATGACAATCCGCACAGTTCAGGGTGCTGCTCAGGTACAATGCACGCCCCCGTCGACGCGACTCAGGCGAATCCGGCACACGTGGGACTGATGGAATGATTTTCGCATCCTCAGTGTCTGCCGCCGTCCACACCTCACCCAATTCATCGCCGAGCGAATCAGCTGTCGCCGGAAACTCGTCTTTCAGGAATTCGTTCAGCTCCTGAACAATGTCCGAACGCTTCTCATCCTTCAAACGATCGCTCACTGACTTCTCTGAATAATCAGAGGCCAGTTCATTCACAAGCTTCCGCTCATATTCACCCCGCATCGCGAGGAATCTCACGTACTCAACAATCGCGTGCAACTCCTCATCCTTCATCAGAAGAAACGAGGGCATGTACGTTCCTGGAATCCCGTACTTCAGCACACGCAGGAGGTCCTCGCGGCTTACCTTGGACTGATCATTCGTGGACGTGAACTTAAACACACCGTGGCGATAATCACGTGGCTTTGGGTTCAGGTATTCAGCAGTCGGCCCCTTGCCATCCCCAGCCGTGCCATGGCAGTGACTGCAATGACGCATGTACAAAACGCGTCCGGACTGCAGAGCCGCTCCGCCATCAATGGCACACAAATCACCACTTGCTGGTGACTTCTCCGGCAGCGACGCCAAAACGGCTTCACCAGTCTGCGCATCCCACTTCGTGATAGCAACAGTCTGACCCGCACCTTCACCCGTGATGAACTGAACACTGCCAGCCTCTGTCGGCAGTGATTTCCCCTCTTCAGGTGTGAAACGAATTCTGATTTCGGTGTCAGTCGAAGCGACGGCTTCCACTCTGGCGGAAGCTCCCCCCCACTCCACCGGCAGCTTTAACCACGCCTTCAGCTGTTGCGGATTGCCGAAACGACTGTCAAGCGTGGGTTTCACCCCCGGGGCAGCGTCCGTACCGTCCTGTGCTTCAGCAATCAGAGACTCGGTCTTTGCACTGTACGCGAACGACGAATCGAACTCGGAGCAGCCGCTGACTGCCGCGGTCAAAAGACAACCAAGGCCCAGATTCTTCAGGCTGAACGCCTTTGAGTTTTCCATTGCCCCAATCCAACAGTTGAAACCTAAACCACGAACCGGCATTACAGCTTTAACAAATCCACTGGATAGTCAATCTTCATGTCAGTGACTTCACCAGCCTTGATCTCCACAGCCAACTTACGCTGCACAAAATTTCCGTTAGCAGCTTCGTGCCAAACCACAAATGTGTGCTCGCCAGACGGAAGATCAGCAATCGAAAATGCACCATTTTCGTCGGTGACGGCTGCGTACGGATGATCAAGCGGCAAATGCCACGCATTCATCCACGCGTGATAATCACACTTCACGGCCAACGGCACCGACTCAGACTTCCGATAAACGATCTCAAGTTTGCCATCCCGATCCATCGGAGCCACCCCCGAGTTCACAGACTGGTTCTTCGCGGGGTAAGTGTGCGTGTTATGAGCAACCGCGTCGTTGCTCAGAACTCTCACGACCTGATTGACCGGAAGGACGACGCTGTGGGGGTAAAACCGGCAATTCTTCTGGTCAAACATGAATGGCTCCGAAGCCTCAGCCGGTGCCTTACCGCCCTTTGGCGCCTTCGCAAGATACACGAAGGCGTTGGCTACTCCACCATCCGCACTCACAACCAGACGTTCATCCGGAACATCGACCGCAGCACAAACTTCCTTGTCTTTGATGTTGTCGCCCTGCTTGACGATCAACGGCAACGCCGGAACCGTCCCGGTCAGTACCAACCTGCCAGTGAACGAACCATAGGTCACCTCACCGGCCTCAGCCGATGCGGTTGACGATTCGCCTTCCGCCTCACCGCCAGCGGCAACAAACGTCACCTCAGGCACAACCGACGCACCACCACCGAACTTCCCGCAACCAAGGGACCCAGCCGCTATTGCGGCAGTGGCGATCAGCAAACACTGCTTCCGGAAAATCTCTCTCATGGTTACTCATCCCCTCCCG
>JALQWE010000255.1 GCA_023258825.1 Planctomycetaceae bacterium
GGGATTCGTGGCGGTGGCAACGACTACGTGGGCTGTGCTGGTTCAGGTCGTCTGTTCAATCCGCAAAGTCGCTCCGTGTATGACCTGACCGGCGAGCAGATTCAGTTTTACTCGGCCCAGGTGCGGACTCCCACCAACAACTTCAACCAGCTGTCCTTCAACACCGGGATCTTCACTGTCAACAGCTCGGTACGTTTCGGGGACATCAAGGACGGTTTGTCACAGACGATCATGATCAGCGAAGCCGAGCGTTTCGAGGGTCTGCGAGTTCCCAACCAGCGAACGGTCGACCAGGTGGCCAGTGACGGCTGGGCGTGGGGTGGACCGGCCACACTGTTCAGCACACTCGATGGGCCCAACAAGAAATTGTTCTGGGGCTACGCCGGATCACCTCACGACGACGTGTGTGTGATTGGCCTTGCCGATGGTTCAGCACGCACCGTCAGTAAGTCCATCAGCCTGCCCATCTGGCAGAACCTTGGAAACATTTCCTCGGGAATCCCGATCAACAACTTCTGATCGCCCTTCTCGAAAAGCGATACAGATCTGATTCTTCAGGATCCGCGGTCACCGGGGGATGTCGGGCAAGTTAGGCATCCCCTCCGGTTACAGATTTCGGATCACCTCAGTTGCCGCGTGCTCGACTGACAACAGTTTTTCGCCAGGCGATCCTGCGATGGTCCGCCTGGCGTTTTTTCTGCGCCCCGGCGCTTCGAACGGTGTGTCCTGATCAGGGCAATCAGTTTGCGGCCTGCGATGCTGCCGTTGTCAAAGCCGGCTGCCGACGGATTCCCGGACTGTCTTTGCGGGATGCACCTGCGTTTTTGGTCTCAATCCGCTAAACTCTGGACATCGCAGCGCGGCCGCGCGGCCCGTTTCGGTTGCTTTTCCTGGTTTTCCCTGATCGAGTGCTCTTATGACCATTCGCTACACATGTCCCGGCTGTGAGTCTGTGCTGAAGATTAAGGACGAAAAAGCCGGAACCGACGCCAAATGCCCCAAATGCAAACACGCCTTTGTGGTTCCGCAGCCGGAGGAAGAGGACGGGATCGAGATTGAATCCACACCGGACGCTGTGGATCTGCCGGTGGATATGCCACTGGAATTGACCCCGGAAGTTGCGGAGCAGAAGGACTTTGATCCCGTTGATTTTCTGAATTCTGCACCAGCACGTCCGACCCCTGCGCGTTCGGCTCCGGTGCAGGCGCCCGCGGCCGCCAGCGGCAGCTCCAGTGGCCGAAAACCGACCGTTGCTGAGCTGATGAAGGACTTTGAAACTTCAAAAAAGAAAGACAAATCGCGGAAACCGGCCGAGGCGCCTCGGACACCAGCCGCCTCAGCAGCAGAAACCACAGGCTCTGCCGCTGACGTGCTGGCTCGGGCTTACCAGCAGAAACGCGATTCCGCATCGGCCCCCCCGGTACTCAGCCGTCAGGAAGCCCGAAGTGCTGAAGAGCGTTCGGTGCTGATCAACTTTGTCAAAACCCGTCTGCTTCCCGGGCTGGCCGCTGTTTTCGTCGTCGGCTATGCCTGGAACTGGTATATGAATCGTGAAATCTATGAAGGCCCGCCGTTGTTCGAAGTGACCGGAACGGTCACAAAATCCGGACAGCCAATGGTGGGTGTTCGCGTGGAATTTGGTCCCGACAATCCGACTCCTGACGGCCAGGCTGTCGCAGCCACGTCCGTGACAGACGCTGAAGGACGCTATCGACTGTCAGCATTTGCTGGTCAGCCGGGAGCGCCCGCCGGCAGTTATATGGTCGGTCTGACCGACGCCAATGGCGTCCCGCTGGTGGTCCCGGATGATCAGGTGCATCAGACCGTGACGGAAAGCGGCCCGAACGAGTTTCAGATTCAGCTCTGACCGGTCCGAAAAGCGGCTATTCTGTCCAATTCATTGACAGCACATCGTCGTCCTGAAGTGGCAATTCGGGACCAGAGAATTCTGCAGTCTTCATCACTTATCACAACTTATTCAACTGGATCACCGGTCTGTCACCGGGGCACTGGAAATACCGAGACTCACCCCGTCACACTCTTCCGGCACCTGCAGTCAGCGGTCTTCAAAGGAATTCAGCGTACTGATGAGTACCCTCATTGTTGATTATGGCATGGGCAACCTTCGCAGCGTTCAGAAAGCATTTGAGCATCTGGGCGTACCGGCGATCATCTCGTCTGACCCGCGCACGATTGCTCAGGCCGAGCGAGTGGTGCTGCCGGGCGTCGGCGCATTTCGTGATGCGATTGAAGCCCTGCGGCAGCATGACCTGATCAACGTCCTGCGGGACCACATTGCTGCGGATCGTCCATTCCTGGGCATCTGCCTGGGCCTGCAACTGCTCTTTGATCGATCGCTGGAAGATGGCGAGCATGAGGGCCTGGGAATCATCCCCGGGACGGTGCAGCGTTTTCAGCTGCCACCGGACTACAAAATTCCGCATATGGGCTGGAATCAGGTGGATTTGTGCCTGTCACCAACTGCCGCGTCAGTCGACCAGATGGGCCATCCGGCAGCCGGCCTTACCCCGGTTCAGGCCTTGTTCGCGGGGCTCGATGTCAGCGGAATCGTGACAGAACCAACAGCGGCCTCAGGAGATTCGCCAGCAACACCCGGACCGGGCCATCAGGATGTCTCACCCCAGCCAGCGTTGAAACCGTGGTTCTATTTTGTCCACAGCTACCATTGCGTACCGAACGACCAGACGTGGGTGGCGGCCACGACCAATTATGGAGGCCCCTTTGTATCCGTCGTGGGGCGAGGGAACGTCATGGCCACGCAGTTTCACCCGGAAAAAAGTCAGGCCAGCGGTCTGCGGCTGCTGAAGAATTTTGTCGCGCTGTCCAGCCACCCTGTCGACGCACCCGCAGCGTAGTCACCGTTCCAGTCACCTCGCTGGCTCCCTGCAGCCACCGTCAACTGGCACTCGCTGAGTATCAACGTCGAAATCTGCCAGCCTCCGTCAGCTTAACGACGGATCCTGATCAGATCGTCCTTGTTGTCGCTCGCTCAGCAGAGCTCCGGTTTTTCGGATCGCTGAGCGAAACGCGGAACATCGTGAATTTGCGGGTGTCTCCGCCGGCCGTCTTCGGTAAACTGCGTCCTCAAGGCCCTCCCGTTTTCCCCACGTCCGGATTTGATTACAATCAGCGTCCCGGAATTCGGTCCGGAAGCAACTGGCCCCTGGCGTCCCCTGGCACCGAGAGACGTCAGCTCTGTCCGTACATCAAGTGCCATGAAAACCTGAACCTATGATCGTAAGTCGTCGCTGGCTGGCGGACTATGTTTCGCTGCCAAATTCCACCGAAGAACTCACAAGCCGCCTGACGCTTTCCGGACTGAATCTCGAGGAATTTCATGAGGTTCGGCAGGGGCTTAGCCAGCCGGATATTGCGATTGATCTGGAAGTTACCAGCAATCGTCCCGACTGCCTTGGACATCTCGGCATTGCCCGCGAAGTCTCGGTTCTGTTCGGCCAGCCGCTGACCATTCCCGCCGCTCAGGTTTCTGAAAGCGGCCCGGCGGCATCGACCGCAACCTCCGTAACCATTGAGTGTGAGGACCTGTGTCCGGAATACTATGCTCGGGTGATCCGAGGTGTCCGGATCGGCCCTTCTCCGGCATGGCTCAGAGATCGACTTGCCGCAGTCGGCATCAATTCCGTTAACAACGTGGTGGACGTCACCAATTTTGTGATGATGGAATGTGGTCAGCCACTGCACGCGTTTGATTTTGACCGGCTGTCTGGTCAGCGGATTGTGGTTCGCCGCGCCGTGGCCGGCGAAAAAATCGTCGCGATCGACCAGAAGGAATACGCCCTGACGCCCGGAATGTGCGTGATTGCTGATGCCGTGCGGCCGGTTGCCGTCGCAGGTGTGATGGGGGGGCTGGAAACAGAAATCTCCGACAGCACGGTGAACGTGCTCATCGAATCAGCAGTCTTCGCCTCCATGTCTGTGCGTTCCACAGCGCGCGTCCTGAAACTGCACAGCCCTTCATCGTACCGCTTTGAACGGCGAGTCGACAGGCGGGCCCTGGACTGGGCCTCCCGTCGCTGCTGTGAACTCATCCTCAGCGTCGCCGGCGGCACTCTGCTCACAGGATCTGTTTCTGCTGGCCAGCCACTCCCACCACATCGCGAATCCATCACGCTGCGACTGGATCGGATTGAGCGACTGCTGGGAATTTCTATTCCGGCCGAAACGTGTCTGCGGATCCTGCGGCAGCTGGGCCTGACCGTGCTCAGTCAATCCTCAACCACGGTTCAGGTGGAACCTCCCGGATGGCGTCCTGACCTGCTGCGGGAATGCGACCTGATTGAAGAGATTGCCCGAATTCATGGATACGACCAGATCCCGACAGACGCACCTCTGCCGGTCATCGCAACTTCCAGAACGCGTCGTGAACGAGTGCTGGACACAGTGCGTACACACCTTGTTGCCGGGGGACTGTTCGAAGCCCTGACGCTATCCTTCGTCAGCGAAGCCCAGCGCCAACTGATTCAACCCTTCGGGGCTCTGACACCGGTCGCCGTCAGTCATTCCAGTCGCAGTCATGAAAACCAGTTGCGGCAGAGTCTGATCCCCAGTCTGCTGCAGTGTCGTCGGCAGAATGAACGCCACGGCACAATGAACGCAGAACTGTTCGAAATCGCGCGGGTGTATCTGTCCGCTGGTGAAGGTAAGCCGGAGAGCACCGCAGAGCCACTGACGATCGGCATGGTCACAGGACGTCCCTTCGCCCAGTTGCTTGGTCTGGTGGAATCGACTGTCCAGCGACTGGCACCGCATGCCGCACTCACCGTCACGCCGTCAGTACGACCGGAGTATCTGCCGGGACGAGGTGCCGAATTGTGGCTGAATGGTCAGCGTCTGGGCTGGATTGCCGAACTCAGTCGCGACGTCCTTGACGCCAGCGAACTGCAGGATGCCGTCAGCGTTGCTGAACTGCATTTGCCGCTGCTTGAGGAGTATCACGAAGGGTCACGGAGTTTTGTACCGTTGCCGCGGTATCCCTCAATCTCACGTGATCTCAACTTTGTCCTGTCCGAATCCGTCACATGGACTCAGTTGTCCTCCGTGGTCAGTGCCAGTGGCGGTCCGTTGCTCGCCAGCGTTGCATTTGGTGGTCAGTACCGGGGACGACAGATCGATGCCGATCGAAAGTCCTATGTCATCACCTGTCGCTTCATGGCTCCGGACAGAACTCTGACGACAGAGGAAGTGGAACACGCGGTCCAGCAGATTCTGGTCGCCTGTCAGACCCAGCTGTCCGCCACGCTGCGTGCCTGACAGAAACAATCCTGCCCGGCAGACGCCTCGCCACGGCGTCTGCCTGCGGCCCTTGCTCCGGTCAGCTGCAATCACGGATGCTTCCTGAATCTCCGCAGCGCAAGTCACGGGCTGGACAACAACTGCTGATTTTTTTCTGGTGATGCGGACTATGAAACGAACGTTGCTGAAATCAAAAATCCACCGAGCTACGGTGACCGACGCCAGTCTGCATTACGAAGGCAGCATCACCATCGATCCCTTGCTGATGGAAGCTACTGATATCGTGCAGTGGGAGCAGGTGGATGTCTACGACATCAACAACGGTGCAAGATTGACGACCTATGCCATTGCTGGTGAACGAGGATCAGGTGTCATCTGCCTGAACGGCGCCGCCGCACGCCTCGTACAGATCGGTGACCTTGTGATCATCTGCAGCTACGCCGAATACACCGAGGAAGAACGACTGAAGCACCAGCCCAAAGTACTGCTCGTCACCCCCGGAAATGCTCCGGCGTGAGCTTTCGAAACAGGGTCGGGAACCAAGAGTCAAATGGCCCGAAGGGTGCTTCGCAGCTTGAAAAAAGGGGTCAGGAACCAATAGCCTAAAGGCCCGAAGGGTGCTCCGCACTATTGGTTCCTGAC
>JALQWE010000256.1 GCA_023258825.1 Planctomycetaceae bacterium
GTCGACATCCGCCGTTTCCGTTTCGCAACAGATCCGCAGAATCCAAAACACAGGACTGCGAAGACAACCGCGATGGCGGCCCCCTGGTTCGTGGCGACTGGACCACACAATTCCGCTGGTGGCGATCGTTTGAAAATCCAAAACAGCTGAAAACCGCCATGTTTTGAGGTTTCTGACCATAGATTTCCCGGAATCCTGCGGTGGAACGAACGTGATGCATCCTCTGAACACACGAAGCAACGTGGAGGGCCACAACCGCATCGACACGGAGACAACGGGCCCCTGCAGTCTGGTACCTGTTGCAGAAATGCATCACAGGGGCTCAAAAACACTGGAATTTTGCATGCGGCCAAAACGCCACAGTTTCGGGCCACGTTGTCGACAGGCAACACGTGTTGCCGTGTGGCAGCAACACTCATTGAAGCCCAGTGAAAAAATCAGCGTTTTTTCTACCTGGGCAAAAAAACTGAATCGTGGCATCGATTCTGCTTTGACTGTTGGATTAACAAAGTGTGTGTACTGCGATCGCTGGACACGCGACTGATTGAACAACGAAGAATTGAATCCGCAACGCTCATTAGCAGGAACCTGCCGTGCAACTTGAAACCGCCCTGATCTGCAGTGGTTCTCCCGGCTTTCTTCGCAGCCTTGGAAGTGCGTTGACAGGACACTGTCGACTGATGGAATGTTACTCGCCAGCGGAAGTGCCCCGTTTGTGTCTTGCTCAGAACGCGAGCTACCTGGTGATTGACAGTCGCGGTGCCAGCCCGCAGCAGATGGTGCGCACCTTCGCGTTGACGCTGCAGTGTGCCGTGCCAAGAATCGTCATCGCTGTCTATACGGGCCAACTGTCGGAATCATCCATTCCGGAGGACGTCGCTGATCGGGTTGACGTGGTCGAGATGGATCGCCACGAAGACAATTACTCGTCGCTGGCGGATCGCATCCTGAACAGCGATGCCGAACTGGTGCTGGCGGCCACTGAGCCGGTTCCGACGGCAGTTGCCGCATGGGAAGCCGTTTCTCAGCCGGTTGCATCGCCTGTCGCCCCATCGCCTGTGTTTGATCGACTGCCGGCAAGTCTGCCCGTTGTCACAGAAAAACCAGCTCCCGCTCAGACTGTGACCGTCGACAGCAGTCAGTTCGCTGATCAGTTTCGCACGCGGACGCCCGAGCTGCGACAGATGCTGCGACGTCTGGAGGTTGCGGGAAAGCACGCCGTGACGATTCTGCTGATTGGCGAGACTGGTTCGGGCAAGACGCACCTTGCCAATTTGATTCACAACATGTCGTCTCGTGCCAACGAGCCATTTCTGCATGTCGCCTGTGGTGCTCTGCCAGGTGAGTTGATTGAAAGTGAACTGTTCGGGCATGTCAAAGGGGCCTTCACCAGCGCACACGCAGACAAGGAAGGTAAGTTTGTTGCGGCAGGCAACGGTACGATCCTGCTGGACGAAATTGACGTTTTGACTCCGGATCAGCAGGTGAAGCTGCTGCGAGTGATTGAGCAGGGCGAATTTGAACCTGTGGGATCCAATCGCACGATCAAGGTCAAAGCTCGGATCATTGCAGCCAGCAACCTGCAGCTGCAGCCCCTGGTGGAACAGGGTAAGTTTCGCCCGGACCTTTACTATCGTCTGAACACCCTCAGCTTCGTCATTCCGCCACTGCGGAAACGCCTGCCGGACATTGAACCTCTGGCCCGCTATTTCGTGCACCACCACGCCGCTCAACTTGGCGTCGACGTGATGGAAATCACTGACGAATTTGTGGAGTGTCTGTTGCGTTACCCATGGCCGGGCAATGTCCGTGAACTGGAAAACTCGGTCCGCAGCGCCGTCATCTACAGTCAGGATGGTCGCATGACTGTGGATTGCCTGCCTACGCATATTCCCGCAGGGACCGCCGGTCCCGGGAATGATCCCTCGGTGTCCGGATTCTTTTCGGTCCGTCGCGGGGAATCGCTGGAAAACCGGATCGAAGTCACGGAAAAGGAAATGATCGAACAGGCGCTGCTGCGAAACAACTTCAGTCGCACCAACACCGCACGAAATCTGGGGATCAGTCGCGTAACCCTTTACAACAAGATGCGTAAGTACGGCATGCTGCGAAAAGAGTGAGTCGAAGGATCACTGCGACACCCGCGCGAACATCCAACGACATCAGAGAAGAACAAACCGTCTGAAACACTGGAATTTTCGGACAGTGATTCAGTAGGGCGCTCCGCTGGAAGGTAACAGAAATCTGTCATCCAGTCGGGCATCCAGCAGAAACAACTGATTGAACTGATCCCTCAGCCAGATTGCATTTCCGGACGGATCCAATCTCAGACTGCGTAACTTACCGACCGGCAATTGCAGAATCATCGACTGCAGAAAAGGGTTCGTCTGCCAGGCCTGCAGCGTACCGTCAGAGCTGCAGCCAAGCAGAGTGCTGCCATCGCGAGTGATGGCGAGCCCTTCAATTTCGCGTCCGATAACGGGAATTTCCTGAACCAATTCTCCCGTTCCAAGGTCATAACGTCGCAACATCCGATCCGCAAAGGCCACAATCAGGGTCTGATTGTCCGGAAGGATGATCAGTGAGTTTCGGGTCGATCGTGGAGTGGGCAGTACCTTGTGAGTCAGCGACGGCACGCTGTACACCGACAGTTCCGGTCGACCATCCGCCACGCACCATTTCTGATCAGATGTTGTGAGGATTTCCGCGACACCACTGCTATTCAGAGGTGTTCTGTTCAGAATGCGGTTGGCCTGCAGGTCATACACGCACAGTTCCGCCTGTTTTTTTCCAGGGTCTGTGGCCGCGACACGCCGTACCTCATACAGCAGCAGCGACCGACTTCCTTCCCGCTCCACGGTGGTGATCTTGTCTCCTGGAGGAGTTTCAAACACAGGCTGCAGGTGTTTCCGGTCAAGGTCGTACAACTGTACCGAGCTGTTCACCTGCAGATCGTTCTCGCGAATGACCACGAGGGATCGCCGATCTCGGGTGAGCTGAAAGTGGCGCGCGACATGGCTCTTCAGCGGCCATCCGTCGTCATCCGGGCGGATAGCCTGCTCCACGGGGCGAATCAGACCGGTGGCAAACATCCCTGGCGGCACATTTGTTACCTCGCCTCCATGGCGCGTAATGACCGTTCGATCGCCGATCGGTAGTGCATCATGCACATTTCTTCGAACAAGCGTCAGGGGCTGCCAACTGGCAATTCGGGAACTGCAAATCGTGCCATCACCACCGACTGAGATGAGACATTGATCCTCGTCACCAAAACAAACGCTGAGCACATCACTGCGATGCGCCTGCCAATTTCGTTTTTTTCCGATTTGCTGTTCTGTCAGAAGGATCTCTCGGGGGAGCATCAGTGTGACTGCGCAACCGGAAACACTGACCCCTTCCGGTGAAAAGTAGTCTGCGCCAGCGGGAGAGCTTTGCGGATCCAAACGTGAAAAGCGATAGGCCTCTGCGTAGCCCATTGCGGCTTCCGATGTTTTCATGCGCAGCACGATCTGTCGGATATCGGCTGGGAAAATACCATCCTTAGACGGTGGCTCACTGGATTCCACAAGATCCTGAAAACCACCTGAAACAGTCTGCAGGGATCCGCCGCCCGCTTCCTTTTGAAGCAAGGTCAGCTTCAGGTCTGACTGTGGCGAGCGAACGTGAACGACTTCTATTCCGCCATTGCGCAGCCCCACGGCCAGAAGCTGCCCATTCGCGGAAAACGCCACGCTCATTGCGCGATCGGCAACCTCCCACTGCATCACCTCCCGCAGGACGCCTTCGGACGTGTCGAACACCTGAACTTTTGAAGACTGAGACAGCACTGCGAGGAAACGTCCATCAGCAGAAAAGCAAACAGCAGATGTGTTGAAGAAGTGACCACTTGGGGCGAACCCGTTCTGCTGTTCCAGTTGAGCTGCACCGCCAATCTGCATGTTGGGGACTGGAACCACTTTTAATGTGCCTGCTTCGCCTCCAATGGCGATCAGTCCCGTCCGGCTGACGCTGAGACATTCCAGATCTGTGTGGGTCGGCACAGTTCCGAGGTCCGCCCGTTCCGGAAAACTGCGCAGTTGCACGCCCCGCTCATTTCCGCAACTGAACAGAGTTTTTCCGTCTGGTGACCAGGCCACCTGCCAGACCTGTTTCTGATGCACTTTGCTGCGCTGCCCGACCTCCTGTCCTGTGGAGATATCCCAGATCGCGATGGTTCCGTCGTCGCCCGCCGAAGCCAGTAACTTTGCATCGGGAGAAAGCGCAAGCCCATTCACTTCGCCCTGACCGGAGACTATCCGCAGCCGAACTTTCCCGGTTTCCGCGTTCAGCAGGACGATGTCCGCGTCCTGTCCACAAACAGCAATCTCGCGCCGGTCGGGAAGCGGGCAAACAAAATACAGAGAACCAGGTTCCCGATGCAGCAGTTTCACATCGTTGACCGTCTGAGCACGCAGGAGTTGCCAGTCAAGTCCTCGAGGATCCGGGGCATCGTCCGCGGGGATCTGGCGTTCGAGCGCCGCAATGGCCTGGGTGGAATCTCCCTGTTGCAGAAGCAGAGAGGCCAGCAGCAAATCAGCGGCATAGTTTCGTGATCGCAGGGACAATTCTGAAGATTCAGCCCGATTTCGCTGATTGACGGCAATCAGCAGCCCAGTCAGCAGAGAAATGAAAACGGATAAGACAGCGATGAACACGCCTTTGTTCCGCACTAGTTTGCGACTGATCTGGTAGCCCAGGGAATACGGTCTCGCATCGATGGGAACCCGATTCAGATAGCGTTGAATGTCATCAGCGAGTTGTGCGACCGACTGATATCGCCGAGTCAGTTCCTTTGCCATCGCCTTCTGCACGATCGCATCCAGATCGCCACGTAACTGCCGGGCGAGGCGATTTGCCAGTTCTCTTCGCGATGATTCGGCACCGTGCGCCTCCTGCAGCACTCGCCGGGACATACTCACGGGCTCATCACTGATAATCTTCTGCAGTAGCTCAAGCTGTTCGACTGCTCCACCGGCTCCGCTGCCGCCATACGCTTCGTGGCCCGTCAGCAGCACGTAAAGCACGGCTCCGAGGGAATAGACATCGGTTCTGGTGTCGACGGGAAGCTCCCCGTTTCGGGCCTGCTCCGGGCTCATGTATTTCAGTGTCCCGGGCATGGCACCGGATTGAGTCCCCTCTGATGGACTCAGGCGGCCCGCCAGCGACTCGGACTGGCTAAGCACTTTCGCCACCCCGAAATCAATCACCTTGACCATGGGCTCATTCTGGTCGCCGGAGACCATGATATTCGAGGGCTTCAGGTCTCGATGAATGACTGCCCGCTGGTGCGCGTGGCGAATGGCCGAGCAACACTGCAGGAACAAGTGCAGGCGTTGTTCCACCGTCATTCCGAACTGTTCGCAAAAGCTGAGCAGGTCCTGTCCATTGACGTATTCCATCACCAGCCAGGACGTCCCGCTGGGAAGCATGGATGCATCAATCAGACGAGCAATGTTCGGGTGGTCCAGTCGCGATAGCGTCTGCTGCTCCTGTTCAAAACGCCAGATGGCCTGACGACTCTGACATCCCAGCTGAATCATCTTCAGGGCCGCCTGCCGGTACACGGGCTCCTGCTGCTCTGCAAGGTAGACCACGCCCATGCCGCCGCTGCCCAGCACTTGCAGAAGTCTCCACTGGCCAATCTGAATCGTGGTGAGTTCACCCGTGACATAGCTCTGAGCCAGCGCTACTTCCGTCAGTGTCCCGTCAAGAGGACTGGGACGCTGAGCGCTCATCAGAAGCTGCCGCAGTTGCTGTTCACGGCTCGCGTCACCTGCGCAGGCCGCCTGGATAAACAGGTCCCGGTCGACGTCATTGTCCATGAGTCGGGCCTGTTCGAACAAATCTTCCAGCGGGCGAGGTTGCGTCAC
>JALQWE010000257.1 GCA_023258825.1 Planctomycetaceae bacterium
AAACCGTTTCCTGACAGAAAACCAACCACAGAAGCGACAGCCAATGCCTGACAACCAACTCCATCCAGACGTCGCGTTAAACCGCGAATGCCGCCCCACGCGCGGACATATTTTCTTAATTCACTAAAATGTTCGCTTGTTTGAGGACTAGAGAACCGGCCGTGTTTTCAGTCGGTGGCTTCGATGGTCGGGACTCAGGATCGCTGAAGGCAGCGACATCTGCTCGCTGCCCCAGCATCACGCAGCGGGTCAACGGACCCGGTTCAGGATTTCCGCGAACTCTGACTGCCATTGAGCAAGTGATACAGCGGTTTTTTATTGATTTCACTAAGGGCATACTGATGGCGTTCAATAGTTTCTTTCACCACGGTTCGGGGATTGTCATGACAAAAGGTATCCAGGTCGTCGTTGCCGCCGTGGCGATGTTGTTTGCCTTCGGGGGGCAGTTGCAGGCAGACGTCGTCATCGCGACTTTTTTATCGACCGCCGATAACTCACAGGTCGGCAATCCATATGTGGATAACGTTTCATTCGGCGACACATTTAAGATTGTTGTTACCATGGATAACGGAGGAAGTAGCCTGGTGAATCAAACCTGGGTCCAGTTAGATGTTCAGAGTGTCACTTTTGAATTCAACAATGGAGCGCACACAACCGTTTTCGGACCGAGTTTTGACGCGTTCATTGGGGGTTTTGTAACAGATGGAGCCGGGCTATTGATCTCAATACCCGAGTTCGAAAGCGCTAACGCATCTGTCATTTCAACCAATTCGGCTCAAACTCCCAGTGCTTTCTTTGTTAATACATTTAATGATTTATACCAAACAGATTTTGGGGGCTATTCAGTTGGTCTCCCGGACGCCTCTCAGGTCCTTGTTGCATCGAATTGGACGATCGCTCCCGCCGCCGCTGTTCCCGAACCATCCACCATCGCGGTTTTTGGGATTGGCCTGTGTGCCTTCGTCGTCAACGTCGCTCGTCGCCGGCGAAATGCGAAGCAGCAAGGCGCGATGGTCTGATCCTGATTCAGGCGTCCATCAGGATGTCGATCGTCGGCCGACTTGCGGGCATCACACAGGAAGTACCCACCGTTACCGAGGGGCTCAAACGTGGGCCAGCCATCTGTGGCGGAGTGTCTCAAGTCGTTTCTTCGAAGCAAGTTGTGTCGACGGAGTGGTGCGTTTGTACGGCATGAAGAGGATGGATTTGAGAGACCTACCACCCCGTCGCGGCTTGTCGAACGCCAACCATCCCCCTGTGATCCCTCATTGCCCAATCCCTGCTCCCCGACGTTCAGCCGTGGTTGAAAACGCTTCCCCCCTCGCTGTCGAAGCAGCGGAATTACTGACCGCAAGCCTTCCTCGTTGATTCGTCAATTCGTGTGCTCACACCTGTCGTCGCGTTGCGACTGAAGTGGAGGGGTGATCTTATTGCGCCTGAATTGCGAAGCAATGCCATGCGACAGCCTCGGACGCCAGTCCGAGGAACCCCGTGCAAAGAAACATTGGAGTTGCGAAGCAACTGCATGCGTCGCCGGAATGCAGGATCACGACAACTCAGAAGGCGGTTTCGAGCACGAGTACCGCTACGCTGACTACGAGTACGCTTGTTGGGACGGTCGACGGGCCGCTGACCTGTCGTTGCGGTGCCTTGCGAAAGGTGGACGGGCAGAGTCCCTAATGCACCGAAACAAACTCACTGCTGTTCAGGTAGGCCCACAGCATGTCTTCTGCTGCCGTTTGAATCGCATCGCGTGGAGGCAATGTTCTTACCAGAGTCCGATAGCGATTTCTGAAGACCTTTTCTTCCTGTTCCGTTGGCTCTCGATTCAGTGTGCCCAGGGCGATCCGGCGCAGAGATTCGGTCACAGAGGCGGTCGCCTGTCCGTCATGTCGCGAGACCTCTGCAGCCGCCATCGGAATTGCTGCCTGCAGGTCTTCGCCATTCATCAACAAGAGCGCCTGCGAAATATTACTTCCGATCGCCAGCGATTCTTCGTTGTCATCCGTTCCCCACGCCCGGACGAATTGTTCTACCCACGCCCGGCGATGACTGGTGCCGACTGAAGACTCGGAAGACTGGCCAGCTACGGATCCAAGGGCTATGCGCAGCGAATCGTAAACCTGCTCCGGTCCCATGGCCCGTGGGTACGATCGGGAAAACAAAGGCACTCCCCCCTCCATGGGGTCATCAATCGCCGCAAAGGTCTCCTGCTGCTGACTGGACAGCCCAAACGCTTCAGAGTCAGCAAGCCAAACCAGCAACCGCTGAATGTCATAACCAGACTGCACAAATGCCGTGGTCAGCAGATCGAACAACTCCGGATGACTAACGGGGTTATGCATGCCCAGATCGTCAACGGGATTGGCAAATCCATATCCGAACACCTGCGACCACATTCGATTCACCATCGCTCTGGCGACCTGATGCTCATTATCCATCGCCAGAAGTTTTGCAAGTTCTGCACGTCGTGACGGAACGTCGGTGTTCAGTGTCTGTCCGGCAAATTCCGGAAGAACGGCCTTTTGCTGTCCACGGAGATTTTCAAAAAAAGTCATTCCGCCACGACCTGAATCCTGCAGTGTCCAGACAGCAGCGGCCATCGCGCTGCCCGTTTCCGGCAACTCGATCTTCTGACGTACAGTCTGCTTGAAAAAGGCATTCAGCGTCCAGAACTCGTCCTGCAATCGCTCACGCGCGAATGGATGATCGTGGCACTGGGTGCACTGCACCTGACGCCCCAGAAACAGTCGAGCCGTGACTGCGGTTGCCGGGGTCGCCTGATCATTCAGATGGGCCAGCAGAAAGTTTGTTTCACCGTTCTGATCGCTGCGGCCTTCGGCAGCGATCAGCCTGCCGACGGTTTCCATCCATGGTCGATTGTTGTGAAACTGCGTTTTCAGGAATTCCAACAGGGCGTCCTGATCGACGCCACGGGGATTGGAGCGTCCAATCAGCAGGTTGCTCCAGATCACGGCAAGATTCTCTGAGGTGCGGATATCGCGGACCAGGGCAGAAATCAGCTGTGATCGCTTGTTTGGCGCTTTGGACTGCACGAACTCGGCGGTCTCCTGCTGTGTCGAGATTCGTCCGGTCAGAATCAGGTAGGCTCGCCGTACCCATTCGTGATCATCAGCCTGCTGCGCCGGTTGAATGCCGTTTTCCTTCCAGCTTTCCGAAAGCAGACGGTTGATGTTGCCAACAATCTCTGCATCGTTCAAATCTGCAGGACGTTCCTGGTCTGGCAAGTCAGCGGCATCAGAAGCGGTCTTGCCAGGCTGTCTGGCGCTGTTGACAAGCCCCTGGAGTTGCAGTGGCTGCAAATCCACCACTGAAGATTCTGTCGCTTGTTCATTGCCGGGCGCTGGCGTCGCCGGTACGGATTGAGTTCTCTGGTCGGTGCGATTCTGCACAAACCCGGAGTTGCGTTCTGTTCGTCCCAGCCACCACCCGCAACACAGCGCCAACAGAACGGTCGCGGCCACAAATGAAAGTCGTGTCAGACCACGCCGCGTGCTCACGGGCGTTGACGGGAGATCTGCCATCATGAGATCCGGGTCTGAGCAGCAGGCGATGGCCGCTTCCTGCAGAAGCTCGTCGTCCATTCCAGCAGGAATCGCAGTGCCCACTTCCCATGACAATTGACCATGGAGTTGCAGGAACCGGACAAACAACGTGCGCGCGTCGGGACTGGATCGCAACAGGACTTGCAGTCGTTCCAGTTGCTCAGAGCTTGTCTGGCCCTCACACCACAGATTTGCGAGATTCAGGATCTCTTCCTGCTCACTCATGTTGCACCCCCGGAGGCCAGTCTGCGGCGCATGCATTCCAGCAGCATTCGGCGAATTCTCCCCAGTGACTGGTAAACAGAATTCGCAGGCCGTCCCAGCTGACTGGCCACTTCATCACCAGTGACCCCTTGTGTGTAACGTCGCCGAATCAATTCCTGATCCGGTTCCCTCAGCCGACCCAGACAATCCATCAGAATTTGCCGATGCTGCTCCACATCCAGAGCCTCTTCCTCAATCTTTTCTGCAATCAATTGCATCACGTCGTCATCAAGTAACTGTATGCGATGAAAATTGCGGCGACGAAAACGAAAGACTTCCAGCCGAGCGATCGCTCGGCACCATGCCAGAAAGTTGGAACCTGGCTGAAATTGACGCCACTTGTTGAGAATCACAACGTTGGCTTCCTGCAGGACTTCTTCTGCATCGGAAGGTGATCGCACCATCGGCATGATCGACAGATACAGCGCACGCTGTACCTGAGTGAACAGTCGCACAAACTCTTCGCTGGGACCTACGTCCGGCGGAGTTGTTGCGTCTGAATCTGACAGAGGTGCTGTCATCTGCCACCCACAGAAATTCACGGCCCCGTGACTCTGGTAGATCACCGGCGTCAAGATGCCCAAGCCGCCTCGCGGAGTCTGTACCGTTTCATGGCGCCTTGTAACGATGTCTGCATGCCGACAAGGATCAACATACGGACAAACCGTCGCTGCGACGAAAGAAAAGCCCGGCCGTCACCGGTCCGGGCTTCTCCGTCTGGAGTGAATCCCAGCGTTGAATCCTGTTGCGACAGCAACTGGTATCAAATGGCGTCAAGAGGAAGCAGCAGACCGGGACTTTGAGGAAATGTCCGCAAAGCTGTCCGCTGCTGCCAGACGCCGAATGATCAATCAGCCGATCAGTTCCTGGATAGGCGTACCGCCGTTGGCCAGTTTCATCGGTCGACCGCGTTTTGAGGTGTGCACTGTGTTCACAGGAATTCCCATGGCATGTGCAACCGTAGCCCAGATGTCGCCAGGCAGATAGGCCTTGCTTCCGTCAGCAATCTGCAGGCCGTCTTTGTCGGTTGCACCTACGGCTTGGCCATTCTTCAGCCCGCCTCCACCCAGCATGACTGACCACGATGCGGCCCAGTGGTCACGACCGACGTCCTGATTGATTCGTGGTGTGCGTCCAAATTCGCCCATCCATACCAGCACGGTGTTGTCCAGCATCCCGCGCTGCTTCAGGTCGGCCGTGATTGCCGCAATACCCTTATCCAGCTGTGGCAATCGCTGATTTTTCAGAGTGTCGAAGACACCTGCATGCAGGTCCCAGCCTCCCATGTTGACTTCCACAAACGGAACGCCAACCTGAACCAGACGTCGAGCCATCAGCAGTCCCTGACCAAATCCGTTGCGACCGTATGCGTCGCGCACAGCATCAGATTCGGCTTCCAGGCCCAGTGTCGGGTCCGCCTTCGCCACATCAAATGCCGCCATCTGATTGGAGGTCATCAGGTTCACTGCGTTGCGATAGACATCTTTGTGAGCTTTGGGCAATTCGCCTCGTCGAGAATTCATGAAGCCGGATTCAATCTCTTCCAGCATCGTCAGTCGGGCGCCCAGTCGCTGCTTGCCTTCTTCTGAAGGTTCGTTGCGAATTCGCCCGGTATTGTCGACCACGAACGGAGCGTGGGTCATTCCCAGGAAGCCTGCCTGACCGGCTCCGCCATCGACAGAGACGAAGGCGGGAATTTCAAGTGCCTTGCGGTTGCGTCCGATTTCGTAGCTGACAACGGATCCAAACGTTGGATGCACAACCGTTGGGTTGGGCACGTAGGAAGTCTGCATGTAGTAGCGACCACGTCCATGGTCCGCCTCTCGGGTGCTCATGGAACGAACCAGAGACAGATCACCGAAGACCTTTGCGGTCTCAGGCATGTGCTCTGAAATCTGCACACCCGGTGCGGCGGTGTCGATCGGCTTGAATTCGCCGCCATTCTTTGATTCCGGCTTCAGGTCCCAGATGTCGATTGTCGGAGGACCGCCGCCCATCCACATCAGAATGCAGGACTTCTGGCTGGACTTGAGCACATCAGCGTTGGCCTGAACATGGGACAGGA
>JALQWE010000258.1 GCA_023258825.1 Planctomycetaceae bacterium
CTATTCAGTTGGTGGATGTCGTTTGAGGCGAGTCTGCCGGAAGTTTCGGTGTGTCCAGTTGGATGAACGCCTCAATTCGAGCGTTGGACAGCCTGGCGACCTGCTGGGACCACTGGGCATCGAGGGCGATCCTGACTTCGACGACACGCGCATCAGTATCGCTGACGGGGTCATTGGTCAGGACAATTTTTCTCGCCACCATTTGCCCCACATCCACCACCATACCTGTGAAGCGTTTTCCAGATCCATCCATCACAATTTCCGCGGCTTGTCCGTTTCGAATCAGATCAATGTCTGCTTCAAAGACCTCTGCGACGGCATGCATGTGTTCCACATCACCCAATTCCATAATCCCGTCAGCGGTGATCTTCTCGCCGGGCCGAGTATGAATCCGCAATATTCGGCCGGCACGAGGAGCCTTCAGTTCCGACGCCTCAAGTTCAGTCTGTGCCACCTCAACCGCCGCTCGGCAGGCCTCGACTTCCATCGCAGCAGCCTGCACATCGGTCGGACGCACTTCCTGCAGGCTTTCCAGTGTGCCCTGGGCCCGCTGTTGCTCAATACTCAGACGGTCCAGTTCCCACTGGCGTGAATCCAGTTCTTCGGCTGAAATCGCCTTGCGTTCATGCAGTTCCCTGGCCCGGGAGAGTTCTCTCATGGCCACTTGGGACTGCTGTTGAGCCAGTGCCAGCACCGCCTTCTGTGCGGCAATGTCTCCGGCTCTCGCTCCGGACCGAACCTGTTCCAGTTTCGCCGTGGCCGCATCAAGGCGCGCTTTGGCCTCGCTCAGTCGCGCCTTCCGTCGTTCATTGTTGTCGAACACGGCCAGCACCATGCCTTCGCTGACCGAGTCCCCTTCCTCGACGAAGATCTGCGAGACAGTCGCCCCTTCGTTTCCTGATTCGGAAGCCAGTTCGAGAATTCGACTTCCCGGCTCCAGTCGTCCCAGGGCATGCACGATTCTCGGAGGTTTCGGCTGGGCGGTGCCCGCGTCCGCATTCGACGATGCACGGTTCTCTGAAGGGCGGTCCAGCACTCCCCGCAGCAAGACTCCAGTGAGAACACCACCCGCCCCGACGATCGCAATCAGTGCCACAAGGAGGGGCTTTCGCACGGTCATGGAATTAGGCGAGCCTTGAACAGAAGACATGACCGCTGCCTGCAGAACCCCGGGGAACAGTGGCCGTCGCGGGGGACATTGTCCCGCGTCTGGCCATACAGTGCAATCACTCAAAAACACGGCCGGCCGCATCAAACACGATTGCCACTCTTATGATATGTCATTCGCAGCATCAGGCAAGTTGTCGCGCACGTCCGTTCAGTGCTTCCTCAGGAAAATCAAGCTTTTTCGCTACAGAAAGCAGGGGAATCGACGCCACTCTCAGGAGTACCTCTGAATCCGGGGACACACCAGCCCCCTACGGAGCAGCAATTCGGTGACGGAAAAACGAGAGCCACGGGGGTCGAACTCGTGGCCGGTAGCAAACACCCCCCGGTACCGGGAAGGAAAAAGTCCGGGAATGAGAGTTCCCGGATGTTCGAACACCCCCGCGGAGAGCGGGAATCCTCGAACCGGACAGCAGAATTCTGACCATTCCTGCTGTACGACTCCTTCACGGTGCCGGGGGACGGGCCACACCGGTCGCCAAATTTCGATCTGTTTCGGCCCAAATTCACCCGGTCCGCTCAGGTTGCGGATGCTATCTTCACTAGCCTCGTCTGGATTTGCGTCATTAACCGCCTCATTTAACAACGTCCGGAGGTGCCAGATCGTTCTCTGGCGGCACAGCGGCCGGCGGAACGCCAGCACCACCAGGAACAACAGGAATCGGGTTCAGAGGCCCTGCCGGTTGGCTGACCGGTTTGCGTCTTTCGACCGTCCCCACGTTGACTCGTGATGCAAACTCACGCGGCTCAGCATGAACGTTCGGATTATCCACACCATGTGTGCGGGCATTCGCACGAAGGCGAGCGTCGCCGAAGGCTTCAGCATCCCATGCCCCTTCCGCCAGTTGAACTCCATTGGAATCCAGCAGATTACCGGTCGCAAGGTTGAGCGACGTTATAGCTTTGTTGTAATTGATCACCTGTCGGTAGTAGGCCGCTTCAGCTTCGGCAAGGCTGGCCTGAGCCCGCAGCACAAGGTCCAGAGTCGTGGTGCCCACTTCTCGTTCCGCCTGCAGCAGCTCAACACGCTTTTCCGCCGCCTGAACCCGATTGTAGTTGGATTCAGCAGCTGCCCAGGCAGCCGCAACATCCTGAATGGAAATCGCGATATCGTGTGCGATGCTGCGTTCCTGTGCCGACAGCACAGCATTTGCCTTCGCCAACTGCAGTTCGTAGTTCCTCGCCTGACTTCTTGATTGACGCAGGCCTATCGGCATCGACATTTCCACGCCCATCGACCACGAATCGAGGTCTTCGCCCGTCATGGAGCCGTAGCCACTGCTGCCATTCTGGGAAATCAACTGATCTCCGAAACCGTTGACGGCGTACGATCCAACAGCATCCAGTTGCGGTCGCACCAGACTTCGAGCAGCATCCAGTTGCAGCTGCAAACTGCGAATCTGCCACTTTTGACGCCGTAATTCAACACGTTTGGTCAAACCATCGTTGATGCAGGTTTCCCAATCCGGTTTTAGTTCTGCACGAGCCGGCTCGGTCGATGGCCGCAGTACGGTGCCGTCATTCATCGGCATCGCAATCAGCCGCCTCAGGCTCGCCTCAGCGTTATAAACCGCATTCAGCGAAAGCTGCAGCTGGGATCGTGTTTCATAGAAGCGATCTCTCGCCTGCAACTCATCAGCCAATTTCAGTGTCCCCACCTCGACCTTGGTGCGAGCTTCACGCCACGTCTGGAAGGCACTCTGGTGAGTTGCCACGGTTGTGTCATAAATACGATAGGCGAGGTAGAGATCCCAGTAGGCATTCTCAATGTCGCGCAGACCGTTCCGCACTGCAATTTCGAAGTCCGCCAGCGTGATGTCCTGGTTGATTCTGGCGATCACCACGCCCTGGCTGACCCCGGCAATCGCTCCAAACCCCGGCCGCACCGGGCCGGCAACACGCGTGAACGACGTCCCTGCTCCAGCCAGCAATGGCTGCCGCACCTGCGCCCCCAGAGTGCCGGTATAGGATGAATTGTACAACGGGCTGCCGAAGGTGTTTCCGAGGTAATCCCATGAGTGAAACACCCCGACGCTACCACCACTGGCCAGGGCTTTGTCCAAGCCGGTCCTGAACGCGGCCGTTTCGCTTGAAGGAGCAAAAGGCGCCGTCTGGTGTGTGATTCGAGTGTCCCTGCCCCAGTTCATCGACGTGTTCCAGCGCGTGTCAAAATCCGACAACGCTGCTTCCAGACCACGACGACCGAACAAAACCCCCGTCTCCTGAATCGCTGAATCGTAGACGGAACTGATGCCATCCGGTGCAGACAGAACTCGTGTTGCGCCGACACCGCCAAGCGCACTGGACTCAACCACTTTGTTGCTGGACAGCGCCGTCCGTATGGCTTCTTCGAGGGAAAATTCGCGTACTTCGTCGTCAACACGTCGTTCGAGGCTGCGGGGGGCATCTGTGGCCTGAACAGCTTCGGCTGTCTGATTATCCAGCAGCGGATGTTCAATTGCGGTGTTATTGGCCTTGAAGTAGTGGATTGGCTTCTCACCGTCGGCGTACTGCAGATCTTCCAGCGATTTCTTCGCTGTGACCGAACAACCACTGATGACAAGCGGGGCAATCAGCAGGACGCGTGCACATCGGGCGGCCCGGCCGGGTGCGGTGAGAGACGCTTGCTTATAAGTACGCCGATTCTGTTCTGCGGAAATAGAACAGAAGAATTGTCGAAGGCAGTCAGTAAGACGGCTCATGCTACGTCCTGTCGCAGATTCTTTCCGCCTGCCCCTGACCCCGGGTAAATTCCGGAGCGAAAGGAAAGCGGGCATTCAAACCCGTGCTAAGTGCCTGGATTCGCCATGCAGGCATCCAGACCAGGACTGTCCGGTTTTCCTCAGGGGAAAATCCTCGCAATCCTCAACTCAGTCAGATCTGCTATCGTCGCGACAATCGGAGTTGCTTGAACATTCGGACTCAGGACCATACTCGGTATAAGGCATTCCGAGCAACTTTTTGAGAAAGATCACCTCTCCTGCGTCGTTTCTCTCAAACACGTGACCGGCAAACTGAAGAAGATATCCGAAAAAAAAACAGCCAACTGGCCAATACCACTCAAGTCCGCGAACTGCAAGGACCACGGGTAACACAAAAGTCACCGGGACTCCAACGATGTGCAAACGCTGATTCCAGCGATTTCGGTGTCGAGGCAGGTAGTTCTTCAGAAAGCGCTGGATCATGTTTTTTCCCGTTTTCACACGTGCTTCGCTGCCCCGTCGTCGCCGCGATCGCCCCTGCTTCCCTGGTGTGTGCCCCAAATGAACGCCTGCGGTTCTGCGAACCCGGCAAGTTTCACCTATTCAGCCGGCCGGCCCCCTGCATGCACTGCATCAGTCCGGTTGCACCTGAGAAGTCAATTGCCTTGAGGTGTCCCTCGACACCAATACCCTGAAGCAGATAACAGCGGAAATCTACAGTATTCCGTTTTGAATTCACTCAATTCGGGCAAATCGGGAATGGGTGATCCTCCGAACCCGTAACGAAAGTAGACCGCGGAAATGGGTTCATACAGCGTTCGCAAGTCGGCATGGTCAGCTTTTTTCAGGTCTCATCGCCTCCGGGGGCTTGGATTTCCCAACTTCAATGAAGCCCGCGGAGGACATCAACCACTGCCTACCGCCTTCAGGGAGTTCGACGATGAGCGTCATTGACCTGCATGGGTTTCGCCGAACCAGTCTCGCAGTCCGCTTCCATGTCGCCAAGGGCGCCCGCTATCCCGGTGCTGCCAGTGTCATGCCACGGCGGCGTGCTCGAGGGGCACCGCCGGTTAGATTCGCCCTGCGGTATCGGCCATCTCTCTGATGGACGGCAGCGTTCATTCGCTTTCTTCTTCCGACTCCGTCGGCCTTGAGCGGCCTTTTCGCGTGGTCTCGCGTCGAAAAATGGCGACGACGTCCTCAATTGGAACCACAAACAGCAGATTGTTCCCCTCAAAATCGACTGGAATCGCATTCCGGGGGTGAAACAATACTTTGTCGTACTTTCTGATCGGAAAATCTTCGTTGCGATCCACCTGAACACTGACTTCGACCACCCGTCCGGTGATGGTCGGGATTTCCGAATTGTCGGGGAGCACAATTCCACCCCGAGTCTTCTGGCGGGCTTCATCCTTCCGAATCAGAATCCGCATACCCAGCGGTTCAACGTAATCAGCCACAGCAGGTCCTGCTAACAGAGAAATCGTCCCGAAGCTCCGGGACTTTTGACATCAGATTGCGGAAAATCACCGCGTTGACTCCGCATCAATCATAGACCGGCAGTTCCGTGTTCACAGGTATTCGTTCAGGAAGTGTCCGTCTCCTTGCCTGAACCTTCCTGTCTGAGCCCTTCGCTGGAATTCGACGTGAACCTCCCGCAGGGGGACTTTCTGACGAGTTTCTCTGTTGGGCTCACGGACTTAACTTCGAGTCACTTCAGAGCATTCCTTTTGCGTTGGCCTGCTACGCGCGATCAGTCACCTACTGCGTGATCTACTCCCGCCCCCCCGGCCGGGAACTGGCAGTCCCGATTCGCAGGTGGCGATAGTGAGGTCCGGCCAGCGGCACGGTCGATTTCTCGTCTGCATCCAGTGCGGAAATTGGAACAGTGGCGTCCACAGCGGCAGCGATCAGCGACTCGGACTGAGTATCCTTTCGCTCCGCCAGGGCTGCAGGTCGAGACACCTCGATCTTCCGTTCCAGCAGGTTTCCGAGAGTCC
>JALQWE010000259.1 GCA_023258825.1 Planctomycetaceae bacterium
CGACCTGCGAAGAGTTGTTCGCCGATGCGATAGCCCACACGGACTCGTCCGGCGACAACCATGAGGATTTCGGGAGCGCAGCGAAATCCTGAGTTGGCGAGACCGGACTGCAGGCCGTGGATCAGCGACTGCAGTTGTTGTTCCTTCATGACGGCGACGGCATTCAGTCCATCGGAGACAACGATCTGGACATTGTAGGCTTCGCCGTGGGCGTGTCTGAGTTCGTCAATACGTGTGACAGAGGATGGGGCAAGGGATTCTCCGGAGGCGGGGTGCAGGATGTAATCGGTGCGGTTTACGGAGCGGGACTGCAGAGGCACGACATTGGGGATTGAGGCGATGAAAGCAGGTTCCAGTTCTTTCCAGATGCTGATTTTTGCAGCCTGATAGATGGATTGAATCTGAGTGTTGAGTTGTGGGGTGAGCTGAGACGGGCGGGAGCCGTAGCCTTCTGCGAGGAAGACGCCGCGCCCCCTGACTTCGGCCATCTGACTTACGGCCTCGGCACGGATTGCGGATTCATCGCGCTGTTCGCCGCGGCGGCGCTGGTACTGGAGGTACACCCAGGCGGGATCACCGAAATGCTTCGTGGGCTGATCGTGATCATCGATCACACCCAGTTGCCGGAAGAATGCCCACATCTGGTCGTTGACTCGATAACCGAACTTCTCGCGAATGTGGACGTGATCCTGAAACCCGGTTGTCAGATAGCCCAGCATAGGATCGATGCGAGTGGGAAGGGCCATCAGATAGGCGGGGTTGGCTGGCATAATCTGGTCAATGCACCAACCGAGATCATCCAGAGAAACATCCATGTGCAGAGTGGAGCAGATATCGAGACCGATAGTCAGGCCATGCAGTTTGCCCATCGCTATGTCTTCAAGACAGCAGCGGACGAGTTGTTCCCGAGTCCTGAAGACTTCGGGACCGATAAAGCCTGCGACATCATTGAGATGTACCCAGGGGAGTTCGGCCTGGCCGGCCTGGTTTTGAGCCTTGCTGATGACAGAGGTCAGAGCCCGGGCGAAGCCATATTTGCGTGCTTCGAAGATCAGCATGTCGGTACCAAAGCCGTGTCCATTGGTGAAATCGGCGCCCTGGCCCGTTTCGAAATAAAGACCGAACTTTCCGGTGCGGGAGTTGGCATGTTTTTGCATGCTTTCTACGGAGATGCCGAAGGTGGTGTTCGCCGCGTCATTCCCCGCGATGCTCTGGAACCAGAGGGCGGTGGAGCCCGGATGACGATGTTCGACTTCAGCCTGCACGTCGATGTGGGCGAGGACACAGTGTGGCAGAATGTCTGTCAGGGCAAAGGTTTTCAGGACATCCTGCAGTGTGCGTTGAACGGTCGCCACGGAGTCTGGCTCGCTGGAAACCGGATTGGTGCCGAGGAGAACATCGCCGACGGCGTAGGCGAAGGCATTGAACACCTGCCAGCGAATATCGTCAGGATGGTCGGTGGGGGAATTGGGCTGAACGCGAGCTCCCATGTAGCCGCGGGCGCCGATTTGAGAGCCGGGAAGAGGGTTGAACAGGCGAGCACCGAGAGCGATGAGTTCGTCATTGGACATCAGACGCACGACGCAGGCAATGACATCGCTGGACAGGCCTCGGCAGGCGGTCTTGAGTTCATCTTCGGGGGCGGACAGCAGAAAACGTTGCAGCTGGGCAAACGTCCAGGAGTGGAGACGCTGCTGTTGTTCCACGTCAATTGCGGACTGTGTGAATGACAGGAGGGCATCGCTGTGAGGCGGATGTTCATCAATCACCTGCAGACGGGTGGCGGCGAGCAGACTTCTGGCGTGCAGGCGAGTGGCAGCATCGGGGGCAGCAATACCCACGATTGTGTCACCTTCTTTGGGTTCGTTGGCAGCACCCAGCAGTTGGCGATAAAGGGGGAGATCCCATTGGCCGCGCTGGGAAACGATCCATGAAAGCAGATCCTGAGAGGTGGCGTGTGAGCCGGCTGTTTTGGCCAGCAGGTGGCGAAGCGGGGGGGAAGTGAGAGATCCCGCGGCGAGGCTGAGAGCAAGAAAGCGTCGTCTTTGAAACATCGCGTTCGTTCCTGAAGAAAAAGGCGAATGGCCTGGTTCAGGGCCGCGGCTTTGTGATGCCGGGGTGAAGTTGAGCTGGCGGAGATTCTGTCAGAAGTCGATGCTGGTGACTATTGGGAACGTCAGTGTGATCAATTGAAGTCTGGAGTGGTAGGGAACGGAAGGGCTCGCGATGTCTGGTGGAACGGGTGAAAACGGGGGAAGAGTCCGGCCAGTGGTGGCAGGGGTTGAAGCTGATTGTGGGGATAAATGGGTTGTGTGACGAGTGAAATTGGTGAATTCCCCCCTTTTTGGGATGTTTTTCGTAATTCGGGCAACATTCATCGGCAAGAAAAGTCGGCGGGATGTAAAATCCTTTTCCCTGTCCATGGAGGGGGGGATCGTTGCCGTGATTTGACCTTTTCTGTTCGGTCAGGCTCCTGCAGGTCGCCGGAATCAGACATTGAAACGACGCGTGCCATGACAGTTGGTAGGCTTCTATGAGTACCCACGTTGAAAAATCAGAGAACGATGCCGTACGTCATAAGTACTTCGGTCCCCTGACATGGTGTCTGCTTGTCCCGGCAATTCTGTTTTTGCCGGTGATGATTCCGTATTTTGGCCAGTTATGGCTGCGAGATTACTACCAGTTCTACCCATTCGCGATTGCCACAACAGTGTGGTTTGTGCTGGCGCGGGGGTCGCAGCAGCCAGAGCTGCAGGGGACCCGCTTTCGTTGGGGATTGCGTGCGACTGGATTTGTTTTTGCCGAGTTGGCGGTACTGTATGGGTTGGTGACTGGATCGCCGTGGGTCTGTTTTATCGGATTCATGGTGCTGCTTGGGTTGATTCTGGACTGTTTTACTGAGGTGGAAACGGGCCGTTCGCTGTTGTATTTGTTGCTACCAATGTTGTTGGTCGTGCGGCCGCCCCTGAATTACGACAAGGAGGCGGTGCAGTGGTTGCAGGAGTTAACGACGCAGGTCTCGTCGGACTTCCTGAACACTCTGAATTACGATCACATTTTGCAGGGCAATATCATCCAGCCCGCCGAGGGAACGGCCCTGATGGTGGCTGAGGCCTGTTCGGGCGTGCAATCGCTGTTCACACTGATGTTTATCGCATCGTTCATTGGGATTTCCCGAAGTTACCCGGTGCTTCGAACGTTGCTGCTGGTAGGCACGGGGGTGTTCTGGGCGTTGTTGATGAATGTGTGTCGAGTGCTGACGATAGCGGTGGCTCAGATTCAGTTTCAACAGGATTTGACCAGCGGATGGAAGCATGATTTGGTCGGTTATGCGGCCATGCTGCTGGCGATTCCGTTCCTGCTGAGCACGGATAAGCTGATCCTGTTCGTGTTTGACATCGTTCCGGATGATCCTCGAAAGCATCAGAAGATCAATGTTATGGTTCTGGCGTGGAACTGGGTTTTTGGGCAGCGGCGTGTAGAAGTTCCGGTCGAATCGGGACGAAGCCGCCGATCACGAAGTGGGCGGGAGACTGCGGACGAAGCTGGGAGTCTGGGTCAATCGTGGCGGTCCTTGCAGTCTCGAGAGCGACTTATGCTGTTGGGGGCCGTAATTCTCGCTGCGCTGACCGTGTTGCCAACTTGGGTGCTGCCGGGTTTTTTGCGATCACCACAGGTGGGACAGGCGTCGTTATCCCCCGACTCCGTGCATTTGGCTAAGTGGACTCAGACGAAGGACCTGAACAGCCCACGGGGGCTGGGTGGCACGACTGAAGAAGTGGTCCCGGGTTGGTTCGAGCGGTCGGAACTGGTTAAGTGGGAATTGCGACGGGGGCGAGGTGTTTAATGAGCCGTCGAAAGAAATTCAGCTTTCGTATTCCTGCACTGCGAAAATCCTTCCGGAAATGGTGGGACCCTAAAAAGCGTAAGCTGGAGAAATTCACGACGGGGGTTTCCCGAAGTTTTTCCGCGCTGATGCAGGTGCGTGAGAGTTCGGTTTCGTTGAGTTCAGAGGATCGGCGCAAGCTGCCGACCGGGTTGAGCTACATCAATCCGATCTTCTGGATCGTTCAGAGCAGCGTGTTCCTGTATCGCTATCTGCAGACTCGTCAGGCCGGAGTAGCTGTGAGGGCGATTCCTGCGATTGTCGGACTACTGCTCCCGATTGCGATGGAGCTGCGATTTGCTCCGGGACCCCAGGAACTGGAAGCGGCGACTCGCAGTCGGCTGTCGGCCGCCTGGGCTCAGTCTGAACTCGAACGGGCAGAATTTCTGACGAGGAAACTTGCATCTTTGGTGCCGGATGATGCCGGGGTGCAGATGAACCGAGTTCAGGTGCTGGATCGGATGGGGCGAACGGCAGAGGCTGAGCAGTTAGCGGCAGAGCTGGGCAATCGGTTTGAGTACGTTCCGGCGATTGAGTGGCTGAGTGAGAAGCAGTTTGCTGCGATTGTGCGTAGCCCGGTAAAGGATGAGACGGCTGATAAGACACTGGAATTCAGTCTGGCGTGGATCCTGCAGCGTCAACCGGAGAATGGGCTGGCTTTGTTTCGCTTTGCAACGTTTCACATGCTGCGTGAGCAATGGCTGGATGCGCAGACACAGTTACGTTTGCTGACGGGACGCGTGGGTGGAGCACCTGCGGAAGCGTGGTATTCGCTGGCGGTCGTCGAAAAGGAATTGGGGAATACAGCGGAAGCCCGGACTGCGGCCGAGACCGCTGTGACCGTCATGCGGCAGCGAAATGCGTCGCAGGAGTTTTCTTCAGAGCGCATGGTGCAGGTTATTCGAGCACTTGTACTGGCTCAGAAAGAGTCGGACGCGGCACGTCAGATCAATGAAGTGGCCTTGAAGCACCCAGAGTTGGTCGAATCGCTGCGGCCGCTGCTGGTGGAAGTCTATGTGGCGCACAGCAGTCGTCTGCGCCAGCTGACGGCCCGGTCTTCTGAGGATCTGGCGATCGCCATCGACTGCATCGCGAAAGCCATGGAGATCGCCCCGGAAAGTCCGGTGGTGACGGACGAATTGGTGGCTCTGGCCGGAATGCGGGACCTGAGTGACGAATTGCTGGACCAGCAGTTGCAGACGGCCTTGAACGCGGGGGTATCTCCGGGGCTGGTGCACTTTATTCTGGGGACGCGTGCAATGTCTGCCACGCCTCCGAATATTGAGTCAGCGATGCAGCACTTTGCCCTCACAGAGACACACAATCCCGGTATGCCAGGTCTGTTGAACAATCTTGCAGACGCGATTTGCGAGCAACCGGATGGCAACCTTGAGCAGGCTCTGACGCTGGTCAATCAGGCGATTAAGTTTCTGCCCGATCAGCCACGGGTGTTTGACACACGAGGGAAGATTTACCTGCGTCAGAAGGAATGGTTGAAAGCGATTGCGGACTTTGAGAAATCACTGGCGGACGAGGATCTGCGTCTGTTGGCTCATGAGCGATTGGCCGCGGCCTACGAGGGGCTGGGGAATGCATCGCAGGCTGAATTTCATCGTGGGATGGCAAAAGTTCTGCAAGAGCGGCAGAAACCGGAGCTCGGTACGGACGCAGTGCCTCTACCACCGCAGGCCGAGTAATCGCGGTGTGAGCAGAGGTGTTCGTTTCTTCGGAGCCGACGCGCGGTTCGTGGCGTTGGAGCGGTAGGGACCGAACAAGCGTTCGCGAGACCTTGTGAATCCGTCCGTCGGATTTGGGGGGGGGCAGTGGCAGCTAATTCGGCCCCGACGGAGTCTGTACTGGGTAAAAATGCGGGGAGTAATATTGCCCATGTCTGGGGGCCGGCGTGGCATACAGAAAAAAATTGTCCACTTTCTTCGGAAAATCCCTCCTT
>JALQWE010000260.1 GCA_023258825.1 Planctomycetaceae bacterium
GGGCCAACAGAATCTGGATGCACCACTTCGGCGAATCACTGGTGGAGAACCCCGGTGACTTCGGCCTGCAGACGAAGCCGCCTCTGCACGCCGAACTGCTGGACTTCCTCGCCGATTATCTCATCCGCCACGAATGGAAAATCAAGCCCCTCCATGAACTGATCATGACGTCCCAAACCTACCAGCGCAGTTCCACACTTCCCGACACTCCTGCCATGCAGACTCAGGCAGAGCAGGATCCGAGTAACACGCTCTACTGGCGTGCCAATCGCAGACGGCTGGATTTTGAACAGATGCGGGATTCCCTGCTCAGCATTTCCGGAGAACTGGATGTGACCATGGGCGGACGTCCGATCGTCATCACCGACGAAGCCAATGTGCGACGAACCATCTACGCCTTTGTTGAACGTCAGAATATCCCCGCGATGGTTCAGACCTTTGACTTTGCAAATGCGGACACGTCCACTCCACGTCGGTCCATGACCACCGTTCCCCAGCAGGCGCTGTTTGCACTCAACTCCAGCTTCATGCTGAAACGCGCACAGGCTCTCGCCGCCCGCAGTCAGGCAGAAACACCGGAAGCCACCGTCGACAAACTCTGCCAGATCGCCTGGGGGCGCCGGCCGTCACCAGTCGAAGCGGCCGACTTCACGTCGTTCCTCGCGGAAAATTCCCTCGAATCACTGGCTCAGGTGCTGCTGATGAGTAACGAACTGATGTTTATCGACTGAGCCGGAGTCCTGATGTTCCAATCAACCATGCCTGTGCGACCTGTCGTAAGCCATCCGAGCCTGCAGAGACGTTTCACAGGCTCACTTCTGAAATGCCGAACATGAGCTTTCGTCCGATTCCCGCTGTCAGCCGCTCAGCTCTTCGTTCGCTGCTGACACTGCTGTTCTGTTGTGTTCTTTCGCCAACAGGATCTGCACAGCAGGTTCAACACGCAGCGACAGGATCCGGATCGTGGCTCATCGGCCTGCCGCCGGGCAGCCGAGCACCACAGTCGCAGATCTATCGCAGCCCGGAACTGCAGGGAGCCATGCCAACCAATGACTGGTGGAGCTCCCTGGCATGGGCACCTCATTCCGACGCCATGTATCCGCATCCACTGGCCGTGCAGGCCGTTCCACAAGGACTGCAGATCTCCTATCCAGGTCCCATGATCACTGCGAATCAGGCGGCGATCTTTGGCCACATCGGCGGCCCTGGCAGTGATCTGATTCTCGGGCATGCGGCCGTAGACGCCTTCCCGACAGCTGTCGTCGAATCCTTCAGCGATTGGTTCGTCACCACTCGTATGCAGCAGGGTCCCCACTCGCTGCTACTGACCTTTGGGCATGGCTCCCCCTTCGTGTACGCTGTCTGTGAAGGTGGAAATCCGGCAATCACATTCACGACACCTCCCCGGATTGAAAATCCCAGCCCCGCCCCCCACATCCTTGTCGTCAGGGTTCACAACCGGCGTTATGCACTGGTCGCCCCTTCCGGATCCACCTGGACCGGAACAGGCACAACTCGACTGATCCCGGAAACCGGTGGAAAACCATGGTTCACCATCGCAGCCATCCCGGATGAACAGCCGGAATCACTGCAGATGCTGCTGCAGTGCGCAGCCACACATGTTGTGGATTCACAGGTCGACTGGGAGTATCAGCCAGCACAGAATCAGGTCCGCACAACCTTCACTGTCAAGACTCGTACCTGGGAAGGCGATGAGCGCAACACGATCCTGTGCCTGTATCCTCACCAATGGCGACACACAACCGCTGCGCTTGCCAATCTGCAGTACGCGTCCATTCGAGGACCTCTGAAAGTTCTGCAGGGAAACAGCTTTCAGACCACTCACCAACTACCACCATTACTACCGGCTCTGCCACTGCTGAACGATGCGGACCGCCAGAAGATTGTTCCACTGCTGCAGGCTGATCTGGCAGAAGCCCCTCGACTGAAGGGCGATACCTACTGGCTCGGTAAGCAGCTGGGCAAATGGACGACACTTCTGCCGCTTGCTGAACAGGCCGGACAACCGGAAATGGCCGCGGAATGTCAACGGCGACTGCGCACTGTGCTGGAAGATTTTCTCACAGCTCACGACTCCTCCGGCAATGTGAAGCAACCCGCAGAATCACTGTTTGCGTGGGACCCGAACTGGGGGTCGCTGATCGGCCTGCCAGCCAGCTATGGCAGTGATGATCAGTTGAATGATCACCATTTTCATTACGGATACTTTCTGCACGCTGCCGCTCGCCTGTCACTGCAGGACCCAGCCTGGGGCCAGCGCTGGAAACAAAGTCTGATGCTGCTTGTCCGCGACATCGCTTCGACGGATCGCAAGGATCCCATGTTTCCGTTTCTGCGTTGCTTCGACCCCTATGCCGGACACTCATGGGCCAGCGGACATGCACGATTTGGCGACGGTAACAATAATGAATCGTCCAGCGAAGCCATCAATGCCTGGTTCGGAATCCTCCTGCTGGGCGAAGCGTTACAGGATCCGGAACTGCGCAGCCTCGGAGCCTGGCTGATCGCCGTGGAATCCGCAGCCATCGACGACTACTGGTTCGATGTGCACGATGAACTGTTTCCGGACACGTATCCACCTGCTGTGGTCACTATGGTCTGGGGCGGCAAAGGGGCCAACGGGACGTGGTTTTCAGACAATCCCGAAGAGGTCCACGGGATCAATTTCCTGCCATTCACCTCAGCCTCTCTCTACCTTGGCCGACACCCGGACTATCCTCAGAGAAACTTTGCCGCACTGATTCGGGAAAATGCCGCTCGTGATGGAAACAATGGCCACCGTTTCGATCGCTGGGCGGATCTGATGTGGATGTACCGGGCACTCAGTGATCCCGAAGAGGCAGCGAAACTGTGGCAGCAGCGACCCGCAGATTTTCAACCCGAAACCGGTAATTCACAGGCCGCGACCTTCGCCTGGATCGCCATGTTTCAGCAACTCGGAACGCTGGATTGCCGGACCACCGCAGATTCTCCCTGGGCTGCCACCTTCAACCAGAATTCAACATACTCCCGGATTGTCTGGAATCCGACGAACGAGCCTCAAACGGTCCATTTTTCTGACGGTCAGACACTGGAGTGCAGGCCCCGCAATTATACCCTTTCAACAGGGCAATGAGCGCGACTGTCTCTGCGCTCACATTCCATACGGAAAGGATCATCTGACGCGGTACGCTCAGCAGCAAAACGGCCGCGACCTTCCACGAAAGTCACGGCATCCCTCAGCGGTTGCACTTCCTCCCGATTTTCACTGGCGTTCCCTGCCCTTTCCGCACATCATAAACGGGGTTCGTCCCTCCTCCACTGTCCTCCGAGCCACCTATGCAATCACTCCTTCCTGCTGTTCCCACGTCTCGACGCCAGTGGCTGCAGTCTGCCGGCACAGGTCTGGGTCTGCTGGCACTGCCACAACTTCTGCAGGCTGCTTCCACGGACACCAATCCACTCGCCCTTCGCAGCCCTCAACACCAGGCTCGCGCCAAACACGTTGTTCATATCTACCTGAATGGCGGTCCCTCGCAGGTCGATACATGGGACCCCAAACCGGAACTGACCAGATGGGGTGGCAAAAAACTGCCCCTCGGAAACCTCACCACCGAACGCGAAACCGGGGTCGCTCTGCCATCACCTTTTCGCTTCGATCAGTATGGTGATAGCGGCCTCTGGTGCAGCGAAATTTTCCGGAAGACCGCCAACTGGCACGCCGACCGGATCTGCGTCATTCGCTCGATGTATGCCAATACCCCCAACCACGAACAAAGCATGCGGCTGATGAATACCGGCGACGAACGCCAGTCCCGCCCCAGCTATGGCTCGTGGCTCACCTATGGTCTCGGCTGCGAAAATCAAAACCTCCCGGGGTTTGTCACGCTCTGCCCCGGTCTCCCCGTCGCCGACTCCTCAAACTGGCGCAGCGCTTTTCTGCCCGGAATTTATCAGGGCACCTATCTCGATACCCGCAAAACCTCGGTCACTGAACTCATTGCCAATATTCAAAATCCCTCCATGCCGCAGTCCGATCAGCGTCGACAACTGGATCTGTTGTCCCGCCTGAATCGTCGGCATCAGCAGTCACGCCATGAAGATGCTCAACTGGAAGCACGCATCCAGTCCTTCGAGCTCGCCTATCGGATGCAGATGGAAGCCACCGACGCGCTCGATCTGTCCCGCGAATCGAAAACAACGCACGAACTGTATAACACCGAGACTGTCCATGGTCGACAATTGCTGATTGCACGACGATTGATCGAACGCGGTGTACGTGTCGTGCAGTGCTACCATGGTGACGTTCAACCGTGGGACTCTCACGGTAATATCGCCGGCGAACATCGTCGACTCGGTCAGGAAATCGATGGCCCCACCGCCGCCTTCCTCACAGATCTCGCTCAACGCGGACTGCTCGACGAAACCCTCGTGCTCTGCGGTGGCGAATTCGGACGCACACCCGCCGTGGAAATGCCGATCGGCGGAGGCACACCCACCGGTCGCGACCACAATCATCATGGCTTCTCCGTCTGGATGGCGGGCGGCGGTGTCAAAGGCGGAATGGCCTGGGGCAGCACCGACGAATTCGGCTACCGCGCCGTCGAAAACCGCGTCCATGTCCATGACCTGCATGCCACCATGCTGCACCTGATGGGATTTGATCACGAACAACTCACGTGGCACCACGCCGGTCGAAACTTCCGACTCACAGATGTCCATGGACACGTCATCCACGACATTCTCGCCTGAACGGGGAACGTCCCTCATCCGGAACACTCAGGTCACACGGAGAACAAAGTCCACGCTCATGCCACAACAATCACAACCATTGAACAGCGTCCGTCTCAACCTCTGCTCTGCCCTGATCGTGCTCTGCACACTTTGTGTGATCACCGATCCCTCTGCCGGGGCTGATCAACCTTCCACCAGACCGAATCTGCTGCTGCTGCTCAGTGACGATCACAGCTATCCGTTTCTCAGCACCTACGGAAATTCCAGTGTCCGGACGCCAGTGCTCGATCAACTGGCCGCAGAAGGCATGAAGTTTCATCGCTTCTTCACCGGCGCCCCTCAATGCGTCCCCTCGCGTGCCTGCCTGATGACCGGGAAGTCTGCCGTCGCGGCACGCATGACCCGCTTTTCGGCCCCATTACCTCGCAGCGAAATCTCCTTTCCCGAACTACTGCGTTCCGAAGCCGGCTACTTCACCGGAATCTGCGGTCGCAGTTTCCACCTCGATGGGGCTTCCAACACTTCCCCCGTGGTCCGACAGATCTACGAAAAGTATGACCTGAAGTCGTTTGATGATCGCGTCGATTTCCTGAAAACCTGCGCAGACAATGAAGTCCCGAATCAGCTCAGTGCTTTTCTGGATCTGAAGCCCGCCGACAAACCCTTCTTTCTGTGGGCCAGTTTCAGTGATCCACATCATCCATGGAATGCCAATCCCGATCTTCGACCCGATCCTGCTTCATTACTCCTGCCCCCCCATTGGCCTGATCTTCCGGAACTCCGGCAGCAACTGGCGGACTACTTCGCTGAAATCAATCGACTCGATCGCACCATCGGCAAAGTCCTCGAAGTCCTCAGGCAACGTGAGGTCCTCGACAACACGCTCATCATCTTCTGCGGAGACAATGGCGCCGCTCTGCCCCATGGAAAAGGCTCCCTGTATGACCCGGGATCCAATGTGCCCCTCCTCATGCGCTGGCCCGGCGTCATCAAGCCCGGTTCCGAATCCCATGCTCTGATCAGCGGCGAAGATCTCGCACCCACACTGCGCGCCGCCGCACAGGTTCCTGCCCTCCCGGAAATGACAGGACTCAAC
>JALQWE010000025.1:0-14838 GCA_023258825.1 Planctomycetaceae bacterium
ACGGCGGGCGGAGGGAAAATCCGGCTCGAATCCAATGGGTCTCTCCAGAACGTAATCCTCCATGAAATGGCTCACGTCATCGGGATCGGATCGTTGTGGAGCGGCATCAGCGACGTCGGATACGCCGGCTACCAGGAACTCTATGTCGCAGGTTCAGGACAGTACACTGGGGCGGCAGCGCTGGCCGCGTGGAAGTCGGAGTTCAACCAGCCTGCTGCCACGTTTGTCCCCGTCGAACTGGGCGGTGGCGCCGGAACAGCGAACGGGCATTGGAACGAAGTGAACGGCGGTGGCAGCAATACCGGGATTGTCAGCAGAATCACCGGCAAGGATTTCAAGTACGAACTGATGACCGGCTGGCTCAATTCACCTGCGTTCATCAGTACTGTGACGCTCGGTGCATTCGAGGACCTGGGTTACAATCTGCGTCCAATCCCCGAACCGTCCACCTGGCTGTTGGCAGTGGTAATGAGCGCCGTCGCTGTCCGACACACACGGCGATGTGTGAAAGGTTAAACCAGCCACCTTCAGGGAGCGACCAGTTTTCGGATCCGCAAATGCGGCCTGTCCGCAGGATCAACATGCGATCCCGGGAAAATCCCTGCGACCGTTTTCAGGCTGCTCAGCGTCCCTCAGACAATTGACGGTACTTTTCAAGATACTTGGCGTTCAGCTGTGTGTGTCGGCTGGATAGATCCACCTTTCGTCCCTGAATCCAGGCCTGAGTGATCTGTGTTTCTGTTTCCAGCGGATCGCCGGTGCTGACGAACAGCGTGGCATCGCGTCCGGGTTCCAGCGAGCCGACTCGGTCCGCGACTCCCAGAATCTGCGCGGGGTACAGCGTGATGGACCGCAGAGCTTCTTCGCGGGGCAATCCGTAGGCAGCAGCTGTTGCGGCCTGATACGGCAGGTTACGTGTGTTCCATGTTTCCGCACGGCCCGAGCCGGAAATGCAGAATCGGACTCCGGCACGACGTAAGCGTTCCGGCAGAGTAAATGCCGCGTCGTAGTCCTCATGATCCCGCTGAGGATCCCGGTGGATGGCGCTGATGATCACAGGAACATCATACCTCTTCAGCAATTCTGCGCACTGCTCGGCATCATAGCCACCGAACAGGATCATTTTGAGTTGTTGTTCCACAGCAAACGCTACAGCCGCCTGAATCTGTGCGACGCTGTCAGCGTTGATCAGCAATGGAACCCTGCCGTTCAGGACGGGCTCAAGGGAAGCAAGTCGAATGTCGAAACGCTGCCGCAGCGGATCGGATTCGCGAGCCTTGAGATACTGTCGTGCCTGGGAAAACAGATCGCGAATCTGCCGACCAGGAGAATTACGATTTTCGGCTGCGTTCGCAGTGTCAGGTTCACTGGGCCAGTTGATCACCAGCGCGGCAGCTGATTTCAGGGTCATGCCTTCCCATGTCCAGCCGTCCATCATCATCACAGACGCCTGGCCACTGACGAGGCCGCCGGAGGGGGCGCTGACTGCGATCAGCACACCATTGGCCCGCGTGACCGGAATCAGTTCACTGTCCGGATTCACCGCCACGTTGGCATTGACGTTGGGATTCAGAAGTCCACCTTCCGAACCATCAAGTGTGGCTCGTGTGGAGGACAGCTCCTGCAGGCCCAGTTGGGAATGCGATTCGATCAGGCTGGGATAAACGTGTTGACCATTGAGATCAATGATTTCGGCGCCCGCTGGCGGTGCCAGCCGAGTTCCCATTTCGGTGATGCGTCCTTCGGCAAAGACCAGAGTTCCCTCCGTTATGACGCCACCGGCAACCGTATGAATCACACCGTTGACGAGCGCGATGGGCTTTTTCTGAGGTGCGCCGGGGATCTGATCAGAGGCATTCAGGGTTTCCAGCAGCACGAGGCTGAGGAACAGACAGACAAGACGAGAGGAGTAGTGCAGCATGATGACTTCTCGACGTTCAGCAAATCAAAACCCGGGGACATGGAATGTTTCACAGAGAAACACAATCGGCAGAGCGTACCTACTGTTCTGCGCCCGAGCGGGCTTTCTGCAATTCTGCCTGGTGTCGAAAATGTGCGCAGTATTCGTCGATACGGGGCCACAGTTCTGCCGCGTCCACGTCACGTTCACCCACAGCACGCATGTCTTCGCCGGACGTCAGGATTTTCTGGATCAGCACATTGCGTTTTTGCCGTGCCAACTGCCGCAGCTGTTCGTCCTCCTCGCGTGAGAAGTAGCGTCGTCCGTCCACCCACGTCTGTTCACACCGAGTGAAGTTGGACAAGGGATCACCGTTCCAGATGACGAAGTCTGCCTGCTTGCCGGTTTCCAGTGATCCCACCAGATGATCGACTCGCAACTGCTTTGCGGGATTCAGGGTGACAAACTTAAGCGCTTCTTCGCGAGGAACGCCACCGTATTTGACAGCCTTGGCGGCTTCCTGATTGAGATGTCGGGCCAGTTCGCCGTCATCGGAGTTGAAGGACACCACCACACCCTGCTGATGCATCAGCGCACCAGCGTGTGGAATCGCATCGTAAACTTCAAACTTGTAGGCCCACCAGTCCGAAAAGGCAGACGCCATGGCGCCGTGCTTTGCCAGCTCGTCAGCCACCTTGTAGCCTTCGAGGATGTGCTGCAGAGTCCCGACGGTGATGTCGTACTGCTCAAGAACTCGCAGCAGTGCGAGGATCTCATCCTGGCGATAGCTGTGGCAGTGGATCCAGCGTTTGCCCTGAACAATTTCGACCAGAGCTTCCAGTTCCAGATCGCGGCGCGGTGGTATTCCCCGGCGTGTCTTTTGCCATGCGTCATGGCGTCGGGAATAATCCCGGGCGGCTTCAAAGGTATCCCGGAACAACTGCTCAACGCCCATGCGTGTGGTTGGATAGCGACCACCGCCGTCCATCCGATTGCTCTGCTTCACGTTTTCTCCCAGAGCGAACTTGACCCCGGGAGGCGCCTCGGCAAATTTCAATCCTTCACTATTCTGCCCCCAGCGAAGTTTGATCACCTGATTCTGTCCGCCAATCGGGTTGGCAGAGCCATGCAGAATGTTGGCCGCGGTAACTCCACCGGCCAGCTGCCGATAGATCGTGATGTCGTTGGCGTCCACGAAGTCGCCCACACGCACTTCGCAGGTGATGGCCTGTGTGGCTTCGTTAACGCCACCATCTGTCGCCATGTGGGAGTGACAGTCAATGATGCCGGGAGTCAGGTGCATACCGCGGACGTCAATGACGGTGGTCTCGGCTGGAATGGGAAGATCCCTGCCGACCGCCATGATGCTGCCGTTTTCGATGATCAGCGTGGCATCTTCCAGAATTCCGGCGGGGCCACAGGTCCAGATGGTCGCATGGACAAACGCGGTGCGTCCCGCCAGTGCAGGCAGTTCCGCACGCCCAAAAGCTCCCAGCGGATAATTGACTTCGAAGGAGGATTTCTTAGCCGGCTTGTCGGTATTGTCCGTGACTGGCGTTTCGGTGGCCGGCGTGGTTTGTGCCGTGGCAGGTGCTGCAGCTGCTGCGTCTGCTGGTGGTGTGGTTGGTGGTGTCGCGCTGGCCTGCGCGGCATTGGGGTCGGTCGGAGTCGTTGGTGGGGCAGCAGCGGGCTGTTCAGTCCGTTGCGCAACCACAGTTGCGACCGAACCATCAATCCAGACGACGGTACCAATTCCTGCCGGACGATCGCGTACCGCAGAGTTTGGTTCGGTCAGTGTGAGTGAAAGTCGGACTGTGCCGTCGATTCCCCATTCTCCCGCGGTAAAGCTGGCGGTCAGCAAGGTGTCGTTCAATCGCAGGGATTTCAGTTCCAGCAAATCCGGTTTGCTGGTTGCGGGGGTATTCTCAGCGGGTTGTGTTTCCGCCGGGGCCGGGGGCATGTCGCCAGCAGCGGGTGCGGCGGCGGGTGGCGTTGTGGTGTCCGTAGATTTCGTCTCGCGGCGACCGGTTTCTGCCGCGGCGGGAATCGGGCTGCGGGAAACATGTCCGCGGAGGCGTCCATCGGACTCCTGCACATTGAGATACAGGCGATTGGGAAACTGCCCGGCCTGGGTGAGTTGCAGTTCGTAATGCCCTGCGGCATCGCGGACGGCCTGCGGTGTCGCTTCGAATCGCTCACCCGAAACCCAGGTTTCCAGCACTTTTGTTTTTTCGGCAAACAGGTCCCCATCGGTAACGACAAGACTGGCCAGCTTGCCGGGTTCGATAGTGCCCAGCCTGGACGAGACGCCGAACAGTTCTGCAGGTGTGATTGTGAGGGCCTGCAGGGCGGCCGTGGGCGACAATCCTCGCTGCACAGCCTTGCGAAGTGCTTTCAGAAAATCGGATCCTGACGTCAGCCGATCGGCGGTGAAGGCAAATCGAACACCGGCCGCTTCAAGCCTCGCGGGATTTTCGGGGGCAAGATCCCAATGCAGCAGAGTTTCCAGGGTGGCGTCCTGAGTGGCTTCGGGAGTACCGACAGCCGGCGGGCGAGGAAACGAGAGCGGCAGGATCAGCGGACGTTTTGTCGCCGCCACTTCGGCCAGACGTCGGTATTCCCGACCGTTGCCGTGAATGATCAGAGACAATCCAAACTCTGCCGCAAACTGTTCTGCACGCAACACGAACTGTTCATTGGACGTGGAGATGATGACCGGCATGCGACCGTGGATCACCGGCTGCAGTGCCTGCAGAGCATCATTCTGTTCAATCGCCGGCAGCGATCGGTCGGCCTGCATGGCAGTCTGGGCATCGCGAAACCACTGTGCGTCCAGCAGGGCCTGGCGCGCGAGCGCGACGGCGCCCATCGGACTACCAGGAAAGCCTCCGCGACTTCGGCGTGGCACGGTGAGCAGGACATGCTGAGCAACATCGCGCATCAGCAGAGTCGTATTGAGTTCACCGCTGCCTGTGGACAGCAGGGCACTGCGGCCGCGAATGACGCCATCAGCCGGTGCGATCAATCTGGCCACAAAGCCCTGTTGACGCAGAGCGGAGGTGTCCGGCAGGGACACAGCCTGATCAGCGGTGGACAGCTGGGGAGTGACCTGACCATTCCAGTAGCGAGCTGTCCCGTTCAAACGGTCACTGCTGAGGGACAGTTCGGCATAGGCATCAATAAAACCAGGGTAGATGGTTCGGCCAGCGAAGTTGATTTCCTGCGCGTCAGCAGGAACCGGAATGCCGACACCAACGGCTTCGATCACGCCCTGACGCACGATCACAGTCGCCTGTTCCAGAGTTTTCTCGGGATGCAGGACAACTTTTGCGCCAGTGAGGGCGTAGACAGCAGGTGGATGACTGCGAAGTGGCTGCTGCGGAACAGACGTTTCGTCCGCGTGAACAACATGCACAAGGCTGAAGACGAGCACCGCAAGCACAGGTACCGAACGCAACATGGTTCACGATCCCGGATCACAGAAACGGGGCCGCAGCGACTGGGACGCACCAGACAGCAGCGAACCTGAGAATACCGTTTCCTGAGTTCCCCAGCCTACGTCCTGTTTGTGGGTTTTCCAGATTCAAACAGCCATTGGGATCGAAAACCCGGAAGTTTTAGTGCCGGGTGCAGCGACTCGGGGAGAGCGATTGGTCTGGGGAGAGCGATTGGTCTGGGGGAGGGCGAAGTTCCACCTGAGCCGGAAAACCTCAACGCAGTCAGGTGCCATGCACCTTTTCAATGCGGATTTGCAGAATTGCGACGGATGTGACGGGCTGTTGATTTCCGGCAACACCCACTGCTGTGTCCCCGGGAAAGTGATCGGTGTGGTGTGTCCCCGATGAGTGAAGTGGCGCGGGGTTCGGCGGGGTTCGCTGGCCAGCGGTGGCCTGTGTCTGCCTGACGATGCGTTTCGCAATAGTCGCAAAGGCAGCGCAAAAAATGGCTCCGCGGACCGGCGGAATTGGGAGGGCCGGTTGCGGAGCCACGGGATTGAAGTCATTGTTCGGAAACGCGTCCCGATTAGCGGTAGGCCGCTCCGGTCGCTTTACGCCCGGCACTCCATTTTGGATGGGTGTGGTACCACGAATCACGCAGGTCGGCGCGACTGCGAGTCTGGAAGACGCCGAACAGGCGACCGGAACGCTGACTGCCGGACGTTCCGTTGCCATTGCTGTTGCCGTTGCTGGCCACAACCGGTTTTGTGGAGTTGCAGCAGGCCGCTGGATCAGCGGCTTCGACCACGGCCAATGAGCACAACAGTGCACCACAGACGACAGCGAGGACTTGAGAACTTTTCATGACAATCTCCCCTGTTCTGGAAGGACCCTCTGGCGATCGATCACGCGGCCCGGCCAATCCCTTGCGGCAGCGCTGAACGCCGGATCTTTCCTAGGCAACTGTGATGCCGCAGCGTTTTGGAAAACTCAGTACCAGCGAGCGGCTCGTTTAAGTGCCTGAAATCACAACACATTGCAGTGAGTCAGCAAAAACTGCTGCTGACCGTCTGTCGCCCGAACGAGACAGATTCGGGCGCTTTGGTGACGGTCGAGTGTCGCCGTCTGTTGACAGCAGGGGACTATGCACGATTCCAATTCAGAATTTCATTCGGAATCCGCGTTCACGTTTCACGCATTGCCATTGTCACCCAACGCCGTCCGTTTAGACTCGCGTACTCAGATTCCGCGGGAGGACAAGACGGTGGAGCAGGATTGTTACCGAATACTGGCGGACGCCACCTACGATTGGGAGAGCTGGCTCACGAGCGACGGTGTGGTTCGATGGGTGAATCCGGCCGTCCAGCGATTCACGGGCTGGACGGTCCCCGAATGTCTGGCACTGAAGGATTATCCGCTGCCGTTGGTGCATGTGGAGGATCGGGGTCAGGTGGCGGCCCTGTTATCAGCGGGAATGCTGGGTGCCGCGGGTAATGATGTGGAATTTCGGGTGGTGCATCGGTTGGGAGGTCTGCTGAATGTGGCGGCCTCGTGGCAACCCGTGGAGATCGCCGGCTATCCGGCGGGTTTGCGTCTGAGCATTCGGGATATCTCGATGCGCAAGTCGGCCGAAAGTGCGCTGCGTGGCAGTGAATCGTTGTATCGATCGATTGTAGCAGGTGCCTGGGAGGGGATCTGGTTGCTGGACGTCGAGGGGCGGACAGAGTTCGTGAATCAACGGATGGCTGAGCTACTGGGTTCTACTCCGGAGCAGTTGCAGGGAGCGTGTTTGCAGGAATTTCTGGACGGGCCGATTCGCGGTGAGTTGCGTGGCGAGCGTTCTCGGGTTGAACTGCGAAACCGTCGTGGTGAGGTGATACACGTGTTCCTTTCGGCAGCTCCGCGGCGGACCGTCGAGGGTGGATTTGGTGGTTTCGTGCTGATGGCACTGGAAGAAGCCTCCGGGGGCAGGGTCGAATCCGGTGGAAGTAGCGGCACAGCAGCGGGACGCCTTGCGGATTTGAGTCGTGTTGCTGCCCAGGTGGCTCACGAAATCAACAATCCTCTGGCCAGTGTTCGCAATGCGCTGCGGCTGCTGCAGGAGGATGCCCTGAGTGGATCAGAGCGACGGGAGTTTCATCGTCTGATTGACGGAGAGATTGAACGGATCGGCCGATTGGTGCGACGTATGCTGGATCTGGGCAGCGCTGATGCGGGGACATCTGCGGCACTGGGATCTGTAGAAGATTTTGAGGTTCATACGGAACTGCAGTCGCTGGTGAAACTCCTGGAGCCGACAGCGGAAGTTCACGGCGTTACGCTGCGGCTGGCGCCAGTGACTGCAGCCGATCGGCTAAGACTGACGCTGGCACTGGATGAGTTTCGGCAGATCCTGTTCAACATTCTGACGAATGCTATTGAGGCCTCGGCCAACGGCGGAGAAGTCCTGGTCAGCGTCACGGAGTTGCCAGGCGGATCGGTGCAGTTGAAAATCCGGGACTCCGGGCCAGGAATCCCCGAATCCGCACAGGCACGTCTGTTTGAACCCTTCTTCACCACGCGGACACAAAGTGAACGGAACGGTTCCTCTGTGCGCGGAATGGGACTGGCCATCTGTCGAAGCCTGGCGGATCGCCTGGGCCTGGTGATTGACTACAGCACGGCTGAGGGCAGGGGGACGGAGTTTCGGATCGAGATTCCGTCGAATCGGAGGAACACATGATGCCCGCGCGCAGACGAGAAATACTGCTGGTCGATGATGAAACGCTTTACCGGACATCTACCGCGGCACTGCTGAGAAATTCCGGGTATCAAGTGATGACGGCGGCTTCGACCGAAGAAGCGATGCGACTGATGCGGGAACATCCGGCGGCGCTGGCGATGGTGGACCTGAATTTACCGGGCAACGAAAAGCTGGAGCTCCTGCGATTTCTGCGTGAGCAGTTTCCGGACGTTCCGGTGATGGTCGTCACCGGCCACCCTTCACTCCCGACGGCCATTGCCAGTCTGCGTCTGCGTATCACCGACTATCTGCTGAAGCCGGTGAAGTACGAAGAGTTGCTGGAGGCCGTGCGGCGGGTGTTGCCGACACCGGCACTGGCCGACGTTGAACCCGTGGCTGGTCGGCCACTGGAGTTGACCAGTCGTTCGCCGGCTATGCGTCAGGTTCTGGATGTGGCTCGTCGTGTGGCACAGACAGATGTCAACATCCTGATTACGGGTGAAACCGGGACGGGTAAAGAAGTGGCGGCCCGGGAAATTCACCGGCTCAGTCAGCGGGGCGGGCACGCCTTCCAGCCCATTGACTGTGCGGCCATACCGGAAGGTTTGCTTGAGTCGACATTGTTCGGCCACGCGCGGGGAGCCTTCACCGGCGCAGTGGGCAAACGGGAAGGACTATTAATGCAGTGTCACGGCGGAACAGCCTTTCTGGATGAAGTGGGCGAATTGCCGTTGGTGCTGCAGTCGAAATTCCTGCGAACGATTCAGAATGAATCCTTCACGCCGGTGGGCGAGAATCGTGAGATTCGCATCGACACACGATTCATTTCGGCGACCAGCCGGGATCTGGACGTGGAAATTGCTGCGGGCCGTTTTCGTCGTGACCTGTACTATCGTCTGGCCGTGATTCATCTGAAACTGCCGCCGCTCAGAGAACGTCTCGAGGATCTGGAAGCCATCACAGAAGACCTCTTCCGACAACTTTCTACACCTCAACACACAGCCATCGACTTCAGTCCAGAGGCGTGGGGCTTGTTGCGCCGCCACAACTGGCCGGGAAATGTGCGAGAGCTGCGAAATGTGGTGGAACGGGGCTTGAGTCTGGCACGGGGACGCTGGATCGAAGTGGATGATCTGCCGGCAGAAATTGTTTCCAGCAGCGGGACGGGGAACGAACATTTGACAGCCGCGGTTCTGCCCGGTGTACCCGGTGTGCTGCCGATGGATCGTGTTGCAGCAGAGCGGGAGTATCTGGTCAATCTGCTGCGGTTGTCGGGGGGAAATGTCACACAGGCCGCGGAACAGGCAGGGCTGTCGCGTCAGGGGCTGCACCGGATTCTGCAGCGGCATGGGTTGACAGCCCGGGAGTTTCGGGGCAAGGCGGGAGGATAGTCAGGCAGAGCCGCCGGCGTTGCTGTTCTGCGGCCTTGCCGTTGATAGCTGAGCGACCGCCGTGTGTGGTTTGCCTGAATGGCCCTGTGCCGCAGAACCGTGCCGCCGCGCAGTTCACGATCTCGTTCAGATGGACTTGATCAGACTCGGGTCCGTGAGCAGCACACCGGTGGGTTCGGCATCAACGAAGCGGATGGGGCGACCGATCGGAGTGATGATTTCTTTGCGGCCATCAATACCCATCAGCGTCAGAATAGTGGCGTACAGTTCCGGGATGCTGACCGGCTGCTCCGGGACTGGTGGCTCGCCTGTGGGAAGTTCTGCCGGCGTGGCCCCGATGACAGCTGCCTTGCGAAATCCGCCACCAGCGACAACGCAGGAGAACCAGCCTGGCCAGTGATCACGTCCGCCAGCAGGATTGATGCGCGGAGTGCGTCCAAATTCGCTGATGCACAGAACGATTGTGGATTGCAGCAGATCGCGTTGTCGCAGGTCACTCAGCAGCGTCGCCATGGCTGGATCCAGAATCCGGCATTGCGTCATATGACCTTCATGATTGGCGATGTGGGTGTCAAAGCCGGGCAGCATAACTTCCACCACGCGCACACCGGTTTCCACCAGTCGTCGTGCCACGAGGCATCCGCGTCCGAATTCGGTGTGGCCATAGGCCGCCTGCAGCGCGGCAGGCTCCTGTTCCAGCTGAAAGGCTCGGCGTTGCTCGGATTTCATCATCTGCAGGGCACGTCCCATGGTGTCCTGCTGCAGCACGTCTCCCGCAGCCACTCCCTGCCGCTGGACAAATTGACGACTGAGCAGGTCCAGGCCTTCAAGTCGTCGGGTCTGTCGAGCATCGGAAACGCCGGCGTTGAGATTGGAAACTCCGGATCCCGGTTCGAAAACGCGAAATCCGTTCCAGGCATTTCCGAGATAGCCACCTTCGGGGACGGGAATCCGTGGGGTCAGAACAACATACGGCGGCAACTGCAAATCGGGCTGCGGCAGTTCATGCGCGATGATTGCGCCGAGGGTCGGATACTTCAGAGTCGGTTCCGGGCGATAGCCGGTGCGAACAAAGGCAGCCCCGGCTTCGTGATCACCTTCTTTCGAAGTCAGCGAGCGGATCAGCAGGCACTCGTGCAGTTGTTCGGCCATTTGCGGCATCAGGCTGGAAATGCGCGCGCCGGGTGTCGTGGTTGCAATGTCGGTGACTTCACCGCCGGAGGGCGTCCCTGGATGCGGGTCCCATGTTTCCAGCTGGCTCATACCGCCATTCATCCAGAGCACGATGAGTGATCGCGGGCGTTCCGCACCTCGCCGCTGCGCAGCACGGCTGGACATGGCCGGAAGGCAAAAGGAAACAGCTGCGGTGGTCAGTCCCTGCAGCAGGTGGCGCCGATTCAGGTTCAGTGATTCCATGCGAACTCCGGACTGTTGAACAGGGCCCAGAACAGGTCTTCCACAACCTCAGCACGCTGTTGATTGGTCAGTGGGGCAACGTCCGTGGAGTTGTGCGGGTGATGCATTCCCTGCAACTGATTGAGAAATACGTTCTGCTCATCTGCTGACGGACGCCGCGTCAGACACATCAGAAACGCATTGTCGATCAGGGAGCGATCGTCGGGTGAGAGATTCAGGATTTCAGAAGGGCCGGTGAGCAAATCCACTTTGGAAAGTTCCCGCGAGAAACGACCATTCATCTTCAGCAGTGTCTGGGAGATCGTGCCGGCCTGCGGCGTCAATTCATCTTCCCCGGCGTCTCCGTATTCCTGAACGAAGTCATTTTCAAAGGTGAGTTTCTGCAGTCGTATCAGTGGATGCGAATCCTGATGGACTCGGCGAATCCGACCTGCCTGAAACAGAGACCCGATGACCTGCTCGGGACGCAGTCGCACCAGCGGAAACACGGCCCACGCTTCTGCCTGGCGACGATAGTCCCCGTCTGATTCCCCGGAAGACGCTGAGGAACGCTGAAACGGCTCTGACATCGCGATCATGAAGATCAGAACACTCAGACGCTCACCATGCTGACGAAACTCCTGACCGAGAATATCCAGCGCATCTTCGGCGTCCGGGTCCGGATGCGGCAAATCATCCACCGGGGTGTGCCATGGCCGACCGAACATCAGGCCCCAGATGCGATTGGCAATCGCACGCTCAAATCGCTGGTTTTCGGGATGCGTGATCCAGTTAGCCAGACGCTGACGCAGACTACCGGACTCCGGAACCCATTCCTGATGAAACGGCACAGAGGGAGGAACAACGCGCGCGTCATCAGTTTCCCGGCCCGGCGGTGTGACCTGATACACAACCGGCTGCCGTTGTTTGTCCAGTGGCGAATCAGAAACGCCCGCCAGACTGACGTCTGCCTGACAGTACCATGCGGCAAGGCCTTCAAAATCGCGTTGTTTCCAGTGCTCATCAAAGGGATGATCGTGACACTGTGCGCAGTCCATGCGCTGGCCCAGAAATGTGCGCACCGTTCGTCCCGCAAGCTTATTCTCATCCAGTTCTTCGTTTTCCATCCTGGCAATGGTGATGAAGTTGGCGGCGGGTCGATCTGTCCAGAGTCCTTCGGCGGCGATCAGTTCCCGTGTCATCTGACTCCAGGAAGCATCCTGCTGCAGCTGCTCCGCCAACCAGTCCCGCAGTCGATCCCGGCGAAAGATAATGAACGGCCCCTGCTCGACTCCTACCAGACTGCGTGCCAATCGATCCGCAAAGTAGTTACTAAACCGCGAATCCTTCAGCATCATGGTCAGCCATCGCTGCGGACGATTCGGCTGCTGGTCCTGTTCAAACGCCCGGATCTCTTCGAGAGAAGGAACGGCACCAAACAGCGCCAGCGAAAGTCTGCGGAACAGTGTCAGTTCATCGACCGGTCCCGCAGGAACGACCTGCTCGTCCTGCCAGCGGTTCTGAAACCATGTGTTCAGACGTGCGACGGGCTGTGACAGATCCGGGAACTCGGTGAGATTGTCCGGTGGGCGCAAGGAGCTGGTCACGCTGCCGGCGCTGCGGAGCGCCACAGTCACCAGCAACGCCAGTACGGTCAGTGAAAACAGATGAGCCAATCGCACCACGGGAATCCTGAACAATGAGCGAAAAGCAGGCGGCCTTGCCACAAAAACTTAGAGGAATGTCACGGCCCGATCCGGCAGATGTCACAGGCGACAGCCCCTGATCGGTGCATTCTGATGGAGCTGAACGCTGCAGGAAAGCCGACCGACCGGTGGAGAATACCATGGCCACGGGTCGCGCGGACAATGCTGCGTGGATTCAGGCTTGCAGGCAATTGGTAGTGAACCACAATGTGCGGTAGTTCGCCAGACAAATCCATTGCCTGGAAAAAGAGTGGCCAGGAAAGTCAATTTTCCGGAAGGTTCTGCGAATAACACACCTACGCACCTGTTTCACCCGGTCGCAGTTTGCCTGTTCGGTGTTTAGACTGCCGTTTCCGGTCCTGAAAAGTCATGTGTCCACCTTGCCACAGTGATTCTTTCAGTCCCCAGTCACAATACCGGGCCCCCCCTGTTGCTCCGGTCCAGTCCTGGATCCAGCTGTCATGATTGTCTGCGATCAGATCGTTCAGCTCTTCAAAAGCAGCATTTCCTGCGATCCCCTTGTTGGCGGGGGCATCAGGCAGCGGGGTTTTTATGTGTCCGGTTCGGGGAATGCATATGTCTGCCGATGACAAGACATCTGCCGCCTTACCGCTGGAAATGCCGATGGCTATGGTGCCCCGCGCCGCGGACGACGTAAAACACCCGTGTGGATCCTCAGAGAACACCATCAGTGCACAAGCCGATGTTGCGGCCGTGGGTGAAGATTCGCCCGGAGAACGGTCAACCGGTAGCAACTCACAACGAGAAGAATTCCCCGGTGACGAACCAGCGGGCGAAAGCCGTCCGCCGGCAGCATGGTCCGTGAATCAGCTCGGACCGGGCAGGTTTCCCGGCCTGCGACGGCCGTTTCGTTCGTGCTGGTGGTGCCTGAAGTTGCTGATGGGCTGTTCCTGCCTGGTGGTTGCCCTGGCCGTGCTGGCAGCCATCCCCGGGCTGAACATCCTGACGCTGGGTTACCTTGTGGAACCACAGCGGCGTGTGGCGGTGTCGGGGAGATTGCGTGATGGCTTTCCGCTGCTCTGCATCGCGTCACGTCTGGGCACACTTGTGTTTTTCACTCTGCTGTTTTGCATTCCCATTCGGATTCAGGCCACACGCCTGAGCGATGCAATGGTCATCCTGGGTCCTGAGCATTCACGAACGCTGCAGATGCAGACGATACTCACAGGGCTGCAGTGGCTGATTGGTATTCATCTGCTGATCAGCATTCTGAATGGCTGCTCGGCTGGCTGCTTTGTGCGACCGGTGCGCAATCTGAAGTGGCTCTGGAAATCACTGTGGACGGCTACCGGACGATCGCAGTTTGTGGAAGGCCTGAACGCGATTCAGGATCTGCTGCGGCCTGTCCCGCATTTCATGATGGGACTGCGAGCCTTCTTTGGTGCTATTTGCTGGTTGGTCATTCCGACCTCCATGCTGGTCGCATACTCGGCACCGGAACGCCGGCAACCGATCTTCGGTCTGATTTCCTTTCTTGGTGTGCTGGTGATGATCCCGGTTGCCGCCTGGTTGCCACTGCTGCAGGTTCACCAGGCAGTGTCGGGGCGATTTCGATCGATCTTTGCTTTTCGCGAGGTGCGGCGGATCATCTGCGGCGCTCCATGGGCCTGGGCGATTTCCACCGTGATCCTGTATGCGATGACCTTCCCGCTGTACCTTGGCAAAATTCGCCTGCCACCTCAGGATGCCCTGCTGATCCTGACCCCGTTTTTCATCCTGTTGACTTATCCCGCGCGTATTCTGATGGCCTGGGCGTGGCATCGTGGTCACAGCCGGCCATCGCCTGTGGGCAAACTTCAGCGGCGCGCGGTGAAGTTGATCATGTTTCCCCTGCTGGCGGCCTACTGTGGATTTCTGCTGCTGACGCCGTTTGTCAGTGAGCTGGGTCGAAACGCTCCGTTTGAAAACCAGGCCTTTCTGGGACCGGTTCCGTATGCGCAGTGGCGACGAGTCAACGACAGTTCACCGCGGTCGACTCAGCCGCAGCAGCACCAGCACGACAAGGACCAGGTACACGGGAGTGCAGATCGCGAGCGGCCAGAACAGCCCCGGCCAGATTCGAAAGATTCCGTCGGACAGCCATGATTGCGCGAAACACAGCGGAGCAATTCCGACGCCTGTTCCAGTGACGACCGTGCGGATCGGAATACTGGTCAGTCCGGCGGCATAGGACACCAGGTCTGATGAAGTGAGTGGATTCAGACGCAACAACGCAATCACCAGAAAGCCTCGTTGCTGAAGTTGGTCCCGCAGGCCCTTAGTGCGG
>JALQWE010000025.1:14890-17279 GCA_023258825.1 Planctomycetaceae bacterium
CACCGTTCTCCCCAATACCGCGACAAAGCACAGGCCAACCCCGCGCCCAGCATATTGCCAAGCAGTGCAAGCAGACCGCCCAGCCATGGTCCGAACAGCATGCCGGCCGGAGCATAAAGGAACAGTCCCGGCACAGGCGCGATGATGACTTCCATCGCCACCACCAGAATGTAGGCCAGCGCTGCCGTCGGCCCCAGTTCCGCAAAGAACACCTGCACGGCCTGAATCTGTGCCTGTGATCCACTCTCCGTCTGCATCAGCACCAGAAGCAGCCGGACAAGGATCCAGGCGACAAACGCGCAGGCACCGACGCCGCACAGCCACCAGATCCAGCGTCGTCCGGAAGCACGAGTCCCCGAGGGCTGATGTGGAGTCTGTCCATCGTGTCCTGGTGTCACTGTGCCTCCTGACAGCGTCGACGAATCAGCATCCTGAGAATTCATCGGGCGGCAGCATTCGTGGGGTAAATCAGACGTTCCCGGACTGCCGTTCTGATGTGGCGATCATCGAACAGCAAGTCCTAACGCACCGCAGGGCGACCATCCAGACGGCGGATGTACACGTTGCGATACCAGACTTCACTGCCGTGATCCGTCAGCATGAGTTTGCCGGACTGATTTTTTCCAAATCCTTCCTGGTTTTTGAACTTGCTGTTGGTGACAGCGTCTGTGAAGCGCTGTGAGTCATCGCGTTCATCGATGATCAGGTTGCCATTCATCCAGTGTCGGATTCGATGATTCTGAACCACGATACGCCCCACACTGAACTGGTCTGCATTGAGATAGTTCCGCTTCAGTACCGGGCTGGTAATGTCGAACAGGTCATACAGTGACGCGGTGTAGTGCTCGGCGGAAAGGTTGGGAAACGCCGCGTCGTCCTGAATCTGGTACTCGCAACCCAGCCACGAATTTCCATACTTCTGCACGCGATACTTGATTCCACTGTTGCCCTTTGCGGAAATTCGGTACTCAAACCACAAATCAAAGTCACCAAAGTCTTCACGCGTGATGATGTTGTCGCCCTTGCCGGACAGGTGCAGAGTACCGTCGGCGTCAAACGTCCATCCTGAAGCGACATCCTCTCCATTTGGCAGCATCCACTGAGACAGGCTTTTGTCCTTCAGCAGATCAACGTACTGCTGAGCAGTCGCCGTTTCGATCATGACACAGGAGGCGGCAAGGACAATGAGCAGACGAGAAATCAGCATTGAGCAGAGCTCCTGTGGGAAGACAACCGAGGACTGACAAGCAGGATCCGGGCAAGCAGATATGGAGAAAAACGAATCAGGCACAGGCACCGTACAAGGCGGTCTGAGCCGGATATTCTGAACCCAAAATCCGGTCGCTGCAATCAGCAATCGGGAATTCGTGCCGCGGAATCCATGATCCGGCCTGTGATCACACTCCTGCTGCTGATCCGGCAACTCATTTCACTGGTCCCCACAGAGCTCCGGGTGACAGTGATGCCGATCTGCGCGTTGTGTGGTGTTTCGGCAACATCACTCGAGGCAGATCCGGATCAGCTGAGACGCGGCCCGGCAGCTCAGTACAGATTCGGGGCGTCCAGGATCACGATTTGGTCGTCATGGCGAACGACCACAGTCGGTTCAATCCGATTTCTGACTGGGGCAACGAAAACGCCCGATGCGAAACTGCCGTTTGGCGACATGTTTGGTTTGACGCCCAGCGGTACGGCGACGCCACAAACGAAAGGACGACGGATGCAATTCCTGTCGCATCAGTTGAATCACTTCACCCGGAGTCAGCCCGAACTGTCCACGAATCGCATCGAAGCTTGTGCGATCTTCCCAGGCCATCTGGATGATGCGATCCACATCAGCAACAGAAAGATCCCGGGTGATCGAACGCTTCATCACAAACCCCATTGAGAATGCTGGGACGGTCTACAATGCAGGCACTCCGAATTTTCGTGCCAGCCTTAACCGGATGTCATCGCCATGGCTCATCAGAAAGCAAATCTGCCTCAGAAAACGTGTGTGCATTGTCGACGGGATTTTGTGTGGCGGAAGAAATGGGCCCGCAGTTGGGAGCAGGTGCTGTACTGCAGTGAACGGTGTCGTGCTGCGTTCAGAAAAGGGGTCAGGAACCAATAGTGCGGAGCACCCTTCGGGCCATTTGGCTATTGGTTCCTGACCCCTTTTCTGAACGATTCCCCGCGGTGAACGTTTTTTCCAGGGAAGTTGGCTGGAAAACGAGTTTACCCTACTAAAATGACGTTATGAGCCAGTCGATGATGCGGTAAGGTGAACGAAGTGAACGTTTTTTGACCGTTACCGAATGGCAGTCAGGGAGTTGTCCTGTGGGGCAAGACGACTCGCTGGATGCTGCATCAGGTGCAGACATCAGGTGTCTTTCGGGCACAACGCACC
>JALQWE010000261.1 GCA_023258825.1 Planctomycetaceae bacterium
GTTGCGCTCGAGCGAATCGCGGTGGATGAGCCCACATTGTCCATGAAGTTCACCGTCAATAGCTCACCACTGGCGGGCCAGCACGGCAAATTCGTCACCAGCCGCAATCTGCGAGACCGTTTGTATCGCGAATTGCAGTCCAACGTGGCTTTGCGTGTTGAAGAAACAGACGACATGGACGCCTTCAAGGTGTCTGGTCGAGGTGTTCTGCATCTGGCCGTGCTGATTGAGACGATGCGGCGTGAAGGCTACGAGCTTTCGGTTGGAAAGCCAGAAGTCATCGTGCGGGAAATCAACGGCAAGAAGTGTGAGCCGTACGAGTTGCTGGAAGTGGATGTTCCCAGCGCTGACCTGGGGCCCGTCATGGAACTGGTTGGAGCTCGGCGTGGGCAGGCCAAGGCCATGTCTACCACGGCCACCGGGATGACTCACATCGAATTCAGCATTCCGGCTCGTGGCCTGATCGGCATGCGAACTCGAATGCTCAATGCCACGCGTGGTGAAGCCATCATGCACCACCGGTTTGAGGACTATCGGCCGGTCGAAGGGGAAATTCCTCATCGCCAGAACGGGGTGTTGATTTCCCAGGACAGCGGTCGTGCCATTGCTTATGCCCTGTGGAAACTGCAGGAACGCGCTGACATGTTCGTCAATCCTGGCGACGACGTTTACGAGGGCATGATCATCGGGGAAAACAGTCGCGATAACGACATGACTGTGAACCCGATCCGTGAAAAGAAGTTGACCAACATTCGTTCTGCTGGTGCCGACGACGCCGTCCTGCTGCGACCTCCGCGTGAGATGACGCTGGAAGCCGCACTCGAATACATCGAGTGGGACGAGTATGTCGAAGTCACACCTCAGGTGATCCGTCTGCGGAAAACTCTGCTGACAGAAACTGAACGGAAGCGACTGCACCGAAGTAAGGGCTAGGCCAACTCCGGTCGCTCAGTCCACATCACACACCGGCCCCCCGCGATTTTCTGAATCTCGGGGGGCCTGTTGTTTCACGGAATGCCCGAACTGTTCGAAGACGGATTAACAGGGGGGTGCGGCGTCACGCCTCCAGTCGCGCTCAATCGTCCTGCAAAATTGATCGCTGCGGCATTGGCTCACTGTCATTCCAACTCCAGTTGCCCCTCGCAGCGGACGCTCCTGCTGGTCTCCGTCCGGCCGTTGGGCAGGAGAAGGGCAACGGACGGGATTCGGGGCATGGGGGGCCACGAAAGCCACGGGCTCGCTGACCAAGGTTGACGAACTGACCCATGGATCAAATCAGAGCGGACGGAGTTGAGCTGGTGGGGCCCCTGGAACTGGTGCTCAGATGAGAGAAACCTGTGGCCAATCGGCCACAATGGGGCCGCACCAAACGCAGGTTTCGGGTTTCTGTCGGTCGGCATGGCGGTCGGGGGCCGGTGTTACGGTCGTCTGCTTTGCAGCCTCATGCACGGGATCCCGCGAAAACTCGGGAAATAGCCCTGTCTTTGGGCTTTTTTTTGAACGAATCAGAGTAAGATAAGGGTCGAGCTGGGCAGATTCCCGAGATCAAAACACGCGGGTAATCTGCGTTTTTGGGAATCCTGTCGGTTAACCCTCGCCAGAAACTGGCGGAATGAAAACAGCCAATTCCACGGTCAATTCATTTTGTTGTGAGAGTTTTTCATGAGCACTGTGTCCGCGTTGCCCTACAAAGTTGCCAACATTGAACTGGCCGAACTTGGGCGAAAAGAGATTGAAATTGCAGAAATTGAGATGCCAGGTTTGATGGCACTGCGTGAGAAGTACGCGGACAGTCAGCCACTGAAGGGCGCTCGCATCGCTGGCTGCCTGCACATGACCATTCAGACCGCCGTGCTGATCGAAACCCTGAAGGCTCTGGGTGCTCAGGTTCAGTGGTCCAGCTGCAACATCTTTTCGACGCAGGACCATGCTGCTGCGGCCATCGCGGCTGTCGGTATTCCGGTGTATGCGTGGAAGGGGATGAACGCCGAAGAATTCGACTGGTGCATCGAGCAGACTCTGATTTTCCCGGACGGTCAGCCGCTGAACATGATTCTGGACGACGGTGGTGACCTGACGACGATGGTCCACGACAAGTTCCCGGAACTGCTGGCCGGTATCAAGGGCCTGTCCGAAGAAACGACCACGGGTGTTCACCGTCTGCATCAGATGCTGGCGGCTGGCAAGTTGGCGATCCCGGCGATCAACGTCAATGACTCGGTCACCAAGAGCAAGTTCGACAACCTGTACGGCTGCCGCGAGTCTCTGGCGGACGGGATTAAGCGAGCGACCGACGTGATGGTGGCCGGCAAGGTCGTCGTCGTGTGCGGTTACGGAGACGTGGGCAAGGGCTGTGCCGACGCAATGGACGGTCTGGGTGCCCGCGTGATCGTCACTGAGATTGACCCCATCTGCGCTCTGCAGGCACTGATGGAAGGTTATCAGGTCACCACGATGGACGAAGCCGCAGCGATCGGCGACATCTTCGTGACAGCGACCGGTAACATCGACGTGATCCGCGGCGAGCATCTGGATAAGATGAAGCACCAGGCGATTGTGTGCAACATCGGCCACTTCGACTCAGAAATCCAGATTGCTTACCTGAACGATCACAAATCGGTCCGTCGGATCCGAATCAAGTCGGCTGCTGACGAAGGCGGCCCGGTTGACAAGTACGTCTACCCCAACGGCAAGGCGATCATCGTGCTTGCTGAAGGTCGACTGGTGAATCTGGGCTGTGCGACTGGTCACCCATCGTTCGTGATGAGCAACAGCTTCACGAATCAGGTCATGGCACAGATTGCACTGTGGACAGAGACCAGCAAGTACGCTGTGGGTGTGCACCTGCTGCCGAAGGAACTGGACGAAGAAGTGGCACGTCTGCACCTGTCCAAGTTGGGTGCCAAGCTGGAAGTTCTGACAAAGGCTCAGTCCGAATACATCGGAGTGTCAGCCGCTGGTCCGTACAAGCCACAGCACTACCGCTACTAAGATGGTTCGCGGGCTGTTCGGCCCGCAGGACTTGAAACACAAAGCCCGGACTCTGGCATTGGCCAAAGTTCGGGCTTTTTTTGTTTCACCCGCCTGGCCAGGCGTGGCCGACCGTTGACCAGAGACAACGGCAGGTTCCCTGGGTATCTATGCCAGCGCATGCCATCTTCCTCAGTGTCTGCCGGCTGAAAAGACCATGAACTGCTACTGTGGCAGATGTGGCCGCGTTGCCCTGGCTGGCCAGTGGTCACCGCAATCTGTGGCGTTGCGAACGCGACCCAGCCAGAACCACGCATGGACCTGGCGTTCGCTGGGGGGGTACTGCAGGCGGATTTCGCGTCGCACGTACAGTTCATCGGCAACGCCTTCTGCGGCGTCCAGCTCAACCAAAGTTGCCTCATCCACGTCGTAGAGTTCGCCGTGGACGGCCAGCCCGGCGGGCCATTCCACGAGGCCGGGATAGTGGCCGAGGTCAAACAGTCGGTAGAGAGATTCGGTCACCGCAGTTCCGACGAAGGTGGAGTGTGCCAGCAGTGAGTGCAGGGCGTATCCGCGTTTCAGTGAGCCATAGACAAAAACCAGCTGCGACATGGGCGGGGGAATCCACGGGCAAATTCGGGGAATTGAAACAGGAATGTCCGTGTGGAGGCTGTTCCTGTGGGAATCACGGCCAATAATCCGAAGTTGGCCGAAGCAATACAGCGGGAATCCTCGGTTGTGCCGGATTCTACACCGGGCGTGAGGTCCGCAGACAGGGTTTATAGCAAGGCTGATGGGCAGGAACTCAGAGGTTGGCTGTGAGCTTGTCCGGGAATGGGCTGTCCGGGCCCGAAGTTTCGGTGAAATCCTGATAACAGAAACGAGTACACGATGAGTGATGGAGCCCTGCCGCAGACACTTGCGGAGCTGAGAGCCAGTGGCTGGAAGTCGCGTTCAGTCAAACAGGAGATTCAGGAGAATTTCCAGAGGCTGCTGGGAAGCGGTGAAGAGTTGTTTCCCGGCATGGTGGGCTACGAGAACACGGTTGTTCCGGAAATCAGCCTTGCCCTGCTGGCGGGCCACGACATGCTGTTCCTGGGTGAGAAGGGCCAGGGCAAGAGCCGTATGATGCGCTTGCTGCCCAGGTTTCTGGACGAGTTTCTGCCGTACCTTGATCTGCCGGGGTGTCCCGTGCATGAAGATCCTTATCAGCCGATCACCAGCCAGGGCAAGCGTTATGTGGCGGACGTGCCTGAGGATCAGATTCGGATCCTGTGGTGGCCTCGGGATCAGCGTTACGCGGAACGACTGGCACCGGGCACAAAATTCGCCGACATCATCGGGGAGATTGACCCGGCGAAACTGGCTGGCGGTACCAGTATGTCAGCTGAAGAGGCGCTGCACTTCGGACTGATTCCTCGTATGCATCGTGGCATTTTTGCCATGAACGAGTTGCCGGAGCTGGACGAACTGGTGCAGGTCGGCCTGTTCAACATTCTGGAAGAGCGCGACGTGCAGATTCGCGGCTATCCCGTGCAGTTCCAGCTGGACGTGATGATCCTGTTTTCGGCGAATCCGGCCACCTACAACCGCAGCGGAAAAGTGATTCCTCAGCTGAAGGACCGCATTGGCAGTCTGATTCAGACGCACTACCCGAATGAGCGGGATGCCGGTATCCGTATCATGGAGCAGGAGTGCGAGATCGCTCTGGATGGCGAGTTTCCGGTGGTGGTGCCGTGGTTCATGAAGCAGATTATTGAGGAGATCAGTCGCAAGGCCCGTCGCAGCCGGTACATTGACCAGCAGTCCGGAGTGAGTGCGAGATTCAGCATTGCCAACTATCAGACGATGATTGCCAGTGCCCGGCGTCGCGGGGCAGTTCTCGGAGAGCGTCCGGCCGTTCCCCGCATCAGTGATCTTGGTCACCTGTACTCATCATCACTGGGTAAGCTGGAAGTGGATCTGATGAGCAGTCATCAGATGAGTGAACGGCAGGTGCTGGAAAGCGTGGTGGCAGAAGCGATTCGTACAGTGTTCGAAGAGTATGTTGAGCAGCACGGCCTGGACGAGATTTCAAAGATCTTCGCGAAGGGTGTCCGTATTGAAGTGGGCGACATGTTGCCCAGTGCCCACTACGAATCGTTACTGAAGCGAGTACCGCCGGTGTGGGACAAGGCCTTCGAAGTCAACGCCTCAGAGAATGCCGCGATGCGGGCATCGTGCGTCGAATTCGTACTGGCCGGTTTGTACTCCACAGAAAAGATCAGCCGGTCTCAGCGACACGGAATTGTGACCTACGACGTCTGAGGGCTGTCCTGGTTGACGCCTCAGCGCAAACAGAAAGCCGGACTGGGCAGGCGATCAGAATCGCCAACTCGGTCCGGCTTTGCTTTTTAGCTATCCGACCTGGTGTCGTGTCCCAAAGACTGTGTCAGTGACCTGCGACAGCGGCGACACTTTCGAGGAAGCCCTGCAATTGTCGGCTGCGGACAGGGTGCTGCAGCTTTCGCACGGCCTTGGCTTCGATTTGTCGGACACGTTCACGAGTGACCTTGAAGATTCGGCCTACTTCTTCGAGTGTGTAGGTATAGCCGTCACCCAGGCCGTAACGCAGCTTGATGATTTCGCGTTCGCGATAGGTCAGCGTCTTCAGCACGGTGTCGATTTTGTCCTTGAGCATTTCGGAGGCGGCATTGCTGACCGGGCTGTCATTGCCACGATCTTCGATGAAATCTCCGAAGGCACTGTCGTCACCTTCACCGATGGGTTTGTCCAGGCTGACTGGTTGGCGCGAGATACGCATAACGCGTCTTGCTTCATCCAGAGGCACCCCGGCAGCGTTCAATGGCTAGAAG
>JALQWE010000262.1 GCA_023258825.1 Planctomycetaceae bacterium
TCCACACCGTCAATCATTGTCAGTAACACGACCGACATCACAGCCGCATACCACAAATCCCGGCGGGCCAGCAGGGACGCAAAGTCAGGCATACTGAAATGCAGGCTCAATCCATTGGGAATTGAGATCAGAAATTTTCCGCTGTTCAGTGAGCTAAGGTTGAATGCCATTCCAAGTACGGTTCCCACAATGACCGCAAGCAGTTGTGGCGGCAGAACCTGAAAGAGTCGTACCCGTTTCTGCATTGCTCCCAGCCCGAAGAGGGCCACCAGGGTGACGGCTGATGTGATAAAGACCGGTGTCGTCAGTCCCGCAGCAAACGTCGGAAGTCCCAGCACGTATTCGTAGAATTCTTTGGCAGCCACCGTCCCGGTGAACCCGAAGAATGATGGAAACTGCTTGACAATAATCATCAGGCCGATCGATGCCAGCATTCCCTCAACCACCGCCACCGGAATCATCGCGGCATATCGCGCAAGTCCGCCGAGCGCCATCAATGCCTGGATGCAGCCCACTGCGAAAATGACGCAGAGCAGAAATGGGTAACCGGCACCCAGCGTTTCCGCATCACCAACGCCTCCGAGGGAGGCCATGACCGCGACCAGTGCCGGAGCCAACCCAGCCGCAGGGCCGCTGATTGTCAGGTACGCTCCCCCGATGAAAGGGAACAAAAGCCCGGCAATGATGGCCGATGTCAGCCCGTAAATCGGAGGAACGCCGGAAGCGATGGCAATACCGGACGACAACGGCAAAGACACCAGCGAAACCACCACGCCGGAAAGGACATCATGGCGAATATGCTTCAAGCCTTTGAGTCCGTTCTGGGGCGTTTCCGCTGAAGAACTGCTCGACTGTGACATGACCTGCTCCCACGAAAAGGAAGTGAAATTATTTTCTCGTGAGAGGACACAGGCGATTGCTGTGCCAAAGTGCGGCTCCGGTTGTTGCAGAGGACGCTGTAGTGTTTTCGCAAGTACTTCGTGAGTATGGGCTTGCGGCAAATTTTGTTTTTCATGGCAAGCACGCACACAGTCAGGAATCCCGGATCCTGCCGGCCATGATTTATCTGTTTCAAATGGTCCTGGCAAGAAATTAGCCACGGACTCGCCGTTGAAATCGCAAAAAGGGGACATTCTACTTTTCCAACGCCTCGAAAAGAGACCTGACCCCTTTTTGCTGGGGCAAATTGGGGGAGGCGTGCGAGTCGTAGTGGAAGAAGGGATTCCGGGGGAGACGATTCCCGACGGCGCGGAATTCACCAGTTTCCAAATCTGCAGGCGGGTCCGTTCGACGATACTCCTGCCTGCCGGTAGAATTCGGCCTGTTCCGGCGGCCCGCAATCGTGGCGGCGCATTTCGGGGCAATGCGGAAGCGGTTGGGGAATTCGGGACTTTTTCGCTGCAAACGGGCTCATGACGGACTTAATCAACATCGGTGACCGCCACGTCCCGCCAGACGTGGCGGTCGCGGGACGCACCTGCAGGCTTGTCACGCTGGGCTGCAAGGTCAACCAGTACGAGACTCAGCTGGTTCGCGAGGCACTGCTGCAAAGCGGTTATCGTGAAGCAGGCGATGACGAGTCGGCTGATCTGTGCGTGGTCAATACGTGCACGGTGACCAACACCGGAGATTCCAAATCACGACAGGTCATTCGCCAGCTGGCCCGTCAAAATCCTGGCGCGCGTACAATTGTCATGGGCTGCTACGCGACACGGGATCCGGCTGTCGTAGCGGGGTTGCCGAATGTGATTGAAGTGGTCACAGACAAGCGTGAACTCCCGGATGTGCTCAGCCGCTTCGGGGTCTCAGACCTGCCCGCGGGGATTACTGAGTTCGAAGGACGGCAGCGGGCTTTCGTCAAGATTCAGGACGGATGCATACTGAAATGTTCGTACTGCATCATCCCCACGGTGCGCCCCGGACTGCGCAGTCGTCGTCCCATGGACATTGAAGACGAGATTCGGGCACTGATTGATCACGGCTATCGTGAAATCGTGATCAGCGGCATTCACATGGGCCACTTTGGTGTGGACACCAACAATCTGGCGCCTGGCGACCGGCCGGAGCGTCTTTGGCATCTGCTGCGGCGTCTGGACCGGATTCCCGGAGACTGGCGTATGCGACTGTCCAGCATTGAAGCGGTCGAAGTGAATGACGACTTCATCAGTGCCTGTGGCGACTGCCAGCATCTGTGTCCGCAGTTTCATCCGGCGTTGCAAAGCGGCAGTGATGCGGTGCTGACGCGAATGCGTCGCCGATATCGCGTGGATCGATTTCTGCAGCGACTGGATCAGATCCGCGAAAAGCTCGGCCGCGGTACGGCCTTCAGCACAGATGTGATTGTGGGCTTTCCCGGCGAGACGGAAGCCGAGTTTCAGGAGACGCTGGAGACCTGTCGTCGTGCACGGTTTATGAAGGTGCACGTCTTTCCCTTCAGTCGTCGGGACGGAACACCGGCGGCGACCATGGACGGCCAGATTGCTCCTGAGGAGATTCGGCGGCGGGTCGGGATTCTCAGCGAACTCGAACGTGATCTGGCTGAACAGTTCTATCGTGAACGCATAGCGGATTCGCAGCCGGCGGTAGCGCAGAGTTTGTCGCAGCATCCCGCAGACCTCGAGGTACTTGCAGAACGGCTCTCAGAACACCGGGAAGGCTACGTGCGGGGCACAGACCGCTGGTACATGCCGGTCGAAGTACCGGGGACCGCTGCTGATCTCGGCCTGTTTGTGCGGTGCCGCGGGATTTCGGCCAGCCGCGAAGGCGTGGTGGCTGAGCGACTGCAGGCGTTGCGGCATGACAGCAGTCTGAGTCATCGCGGGGCACCGGACGACTCTGACAACCTGACTCTGGCCCGGGACGCGGATCCCGAGTGTGAAACCGCGGCGGTAGCAGCCTGCTCCGTCAGCGCTGCAGACGGGATCGTGTTCGTCAGTCCTGGAATTCCGGCGGCCGCGCCGCAAAACTCAGCAACCGGAGTCGTCACATGGCCATCCTGATTGCGATTGAAGGCATTGACGGGGCCGGCAAGGGGACTCAGGCGGGTCAACTGGTGCAGGGGCTGCGTCAGTTGGGATATCGTGTGGACAGTCTCCAGTTCCCACGTTACGGCGCCACCACCTTTGGCCAGGCGATCGGCGACTTTCTGAATGGCCGATTTGGTGCTCTGAACGAAGTGCATCCGCAACTGGCTGCCGTGCTGTATGCCGGAGATCGCTACGAATCCCGTGAGCTTCTGCTGCAGCTGCTGCAGAATAACGACGTCGTGGTGCTGGACCGTTACGTCGGTTCTAACCTGGCCCACCAGGCTTCGAAACTTGCGGGCGAGGCCCGGGCGACGCTGATTGACTGGATTGAACGCGTCGAATTCGGGGTTTTTCAGTTGCCTCGGCCGGATTTGACGATACTGATTGACATGTCCAGTGAAATGAGTCGCGAACTGGTCTCGCGAAAAGGTACGCGGGATTACACGGACCGTGAAGCCGATCTTCAGGAAGCCGACCTTCCGTACCTCGAAAAGGTCAGACGGTGTTACCTGGCACTGTCGCACAGTCGACTGGACTGGCGAACGGTGCACGGTTTGGCCGACGACGGAAGTTTGCGGACGATCGAACAGATTGCGGCGGACATCCGTGGCCTGGTGCTGCAACTGGTGAATGCGGCGGCCGGCCCGGTTTGATCGGCGTTTAGTTTTCGGTTTTCAGTTTTCAGTTTTCAGTTTTCAGTGTTCGGTTTTCAGTGTTCGGTTTTCAGTGGATGGGTTGTCAGTGGATGGGTTGTCAGTGGATGGGTTTTTGGCGGCACGAGTCTTCCTGTGGATCATGGCGATGGGGATTGGGCGGATTCGCACGGCGGCTTATTTCAGCGTGCTGCCGTGTCTTGGGTTGCTGTTTCTGGCGGGCCTGTCGCCGTGGCCATCCGCTGCGGCTCTGTACGGACTGGGACCGGTTCAGGACCCTGAGGTGGAAGCGGCCGAATCTGTCTGCGTGATTCGCGACTGGAACATTAGTGAAGCCAGTGGCATAGCCTGCAGCCTGCAGCAACCGGAATGTGTCTGGATTCACAATGATTCCGGTGACGAGCCGCGGCTGTTTCTGGTGAATCGGGATGGCACCACACGTGGGATCGTGACACTTCCGGAGGTCACGGCCACCGACTGGGAAGACATGTGTGCGTTTCGGGCAGATGAACGCAACTGGCTGTTGATTGCGGATTCGGGAGACAACAGTCGTGATCGTGGACAGCAGCGGCCGGGATGTCAGCTGCTGCTGGTTGAGGAACCGCAGATCCAGCCGGGGACGAAAGTAAGTCAGTTGCAGTCCCGTCCGACGGTCACAGTCGAGTTTTCTTATCCGGCAGGTCCAGCGGACTGTGAGAGTGTTGCGGTGGATGTCCCTGGACGACAGATTCTGCTGCTGACAAAAGCAAATCCCTCCAACGCCACGCTGTACCGAATTCCGTTGCAGTTACAGGCTGGCAGGCAGAACCACGTGGCGGAAAAAATTCGTCCCCTCGGAATTGCCTGGGCGACGGGCATGGACGTGACCGCGGATGGTCGCCGTCTGGCGATTGTCAATCCGGTCAGTGGAGCGGTGTTTGATCGGCAGGGTGACGAGAGCTGGGGTGAGGCCTGCGGACGCAGTGCCACGATCCTGACGCTTCCGGCGCGTCGACAGGGTGAAACCGTCTGTTTTGAAGCGGACGGCCAGAGCCTGCTGGTGAGCAGCGAAGGCCGCTGGCAAACACTCTGGCGCGTCATTGTGCCCAGCAGCACGCGTTAAATGTGAGTCCCAACCGGAGGCTGACGCGTCGCGCCTGTCTTCATCCGGGACAGACAGACTCGGCGGCTACCGTCTTGACCTGCTGTTACTCAACTGGCTGAAGTGTCACCTGGATCGTGCAGTGCATCGCCGTGGCAAGGCGTTCGACGGTTTCGAGGGTCAGGTTGGGTTCATCGGCATTCAGCAGACGGGACAAGTTACCGCTGTCGATGCCTGTCCTTGCCTGCAGTTCACTGAGTGAAAGGTCTTCCTCAGCTTTACGTTTCCGCAGCAAACCGATGACATGTTGTGCTACTGTTCCACCACTTCGTTTGCTGGCCCTCAATCTCCGGATTTTTGCCTCATTTTCCGCGATCACTTGAGGAGTTGATTCTTCGGAGATTGCTGTTTGAATTCTGGCCTTTTCGGCTTCTGTGGGTTGTCGCCGTCGAATGTTGCTCACAGTCGTTCCCTCACCTCAAAAGCAGTTACGGGATAAACCGTCATTTCAGATTCAATCCATTCGAACACAACAGCTATCAATCGGCCGTCTACAGTTCGCCCGAATCTCATCGGGCGGCCGCTGGATTCACTGACGGTTTCAGCTTCATAATTCTGAAAAACGAATTCGAAGTCCGCTGGCGTGAGTCCATGCTGGGCGATGTGGTCGACGTTGCCGCCCATGTCGTCCATCCAGACGAATTCATCTCTCTCGGTAGAACCCGGTATACCGCCGGAAGTTGGCAGGTCTGCAGTATTTACGGAATATCCACGCGGAAGTTGGGGGACTGGCTGAGGAATGTTCGCGGGTTTTCAAGTGTTACCTTGTCGATCAGTGACATGGCGTGTCCACGTCGGCTCATTTCCAGACGCGCTTTCGGGACAGCCAGCGGATCACTGCAGCCCCAGTCACCGGCCGAGTTCATCCAGATGCGTTCCGAACCATACATCTCAATCACATCCGTCGCTCGCTGGGGAGTCATCTTGGTGTCGGGATAC
>JALQWE010000263.1 GCA_023258825.1 Planctomycetaceae bacterium
AGTCCACTTCGCCCGGCGTGGCGACCGAGCCCCCCGCGACCGTCTCCGGTGATGCAGCGTCGCCCGCTGGTGAGTCGCCAACAGGAGAGGCTTCGGCCACTTCCGCGGAAGGTCAGGCCGCGGCATCCGATTCGGCATCGATTGTCGCAGAGAAGCCCACGGACCTGTTTGCCAGCATCAACGCAGCTCTGCAGCCTGTGGACAAATACTTTGAGGTTGTGAACGGGTACGTTGGCGGGGTGATCTTTTTTCCCATTCCCCTGGGGGGCGGAAACAATATTCAGTTCGCGGTGCTGGTTCTTGTCTTTGGTGCGGCGTTTTTCACGATCTACATGGGCTTTATCAGCCTCCGGGGATTTCGACACTCCATAGACGTGATTGCGGGGAAATATGACAACGCAAACTCGACGGGTGATGTCAGCCACTTTCAGGCGCTGACCACGGCGCTCTCTGCGACCGTTGGTCTTGGCAACATTGCCGGTGTGACAACGGCCATCGCAATTGGCGGTCCCGGTGCTGCGTTCTGGATGGTGTTGGCTGGTTTTCTGGGGATGTCCTCCAAGTTCGTGGAGTGCACTCTTGGCCAGAAATATCGGGAAGTGCGTCCGGATGGAAGCATCATGGGCGGAGCGATGTATTACCTCTCACGTGGCCTTGCTGAACTTGGCCTGGCTCCACTCGGAAAATTCTTCGCGGCTGCGTTCGCCGTCCTCTGCATCGGTGGTTCCTTTGCCGGAGGAAATTCTTATCAGGTCAAAGGAAGTCTGGATGCCGTCGGCCAGACGATTCCGTTTTTCAACGAGAATCCCTGGATTTACGGGCTGATCATGCTGGTCCTGACCGCAATCGTGATCATCGGGGGCATCAAGCGGATTGCCTCAACGGCTGATAAAATCGTGCCGATCATGTGCAGCGTTTATGTGCTCGCCGGATTGCTGATTCTCCTGAAGAACTACTCTGAAGTCCCCGCAGCGTTTGCCGCCATTTTTTCCTCTGCCTTCAGCCCGGACGCTTATCGGGGCGGGTTTGTCGGAGTGCTGGTTTGGGGGTTCAAGCGAGCCGCGTTTTCCAACGAAGCCGGCGTGGGCTCGGCGGCAATCGCGCATGCAGCAGCGAAGACGGATTATCCGATTCGGGAGGGAATTGTCGCACTGCTGGAGCCATTTGTGGACACCATCGTCGTCTGCACAATGACAGCCCTGGTCATCGTGATCACGGGGGCGCACGACTACAAAAACCCGGAATTCCCAGCTGAATTCAAAGCTCAGTATGTGCTGGACGAAAATGGCATTGCCACCGGAATTAAAGGGGCCGCACTGACCTCAGTGGCCATGGACAGCCAGATTCCCTACTTCAAGTACGTGCTGGCCTTTTCCACTTTCATGTTCGCCTACAGCACGATGATTTCCTGGTCGTACTACGGCGAACGTTGCTGGGCGTACCTGTTTGGAGACGGGGCCTCCATGATCTACCGGATCATCTTCCTCGTCTTCACGTTTCTCGGGTCTGTCGTCTCTGCAACCAATGTGATGGACTTCGGAGACCTGATGATCTTTGGCATGATGCTGCCCAATATGGTCGGACTGTTCCTGCTGTCAGGTAAAGTCAAAGCCGATCTGCAGTCTTACTGGGCCAAGTTGAAAAGCGGAGAAATGGACCGGGAACATCAGGAGAAAGTCCGTAATTCCAGTCGATGAGCCTTTCCCTGACTGAGGTAGAAACCGGAGTTGACGGCTGATCCCTGAACTCCGGTCCTGCCCTGCGGTTTCGAAGGTCCGATTCCCGGCATTCGTGCAGTCTGCCGAATGCGTGCAGGCCCGGGTCTGCGGAACACCCGTTTTTTTACACTCAGCGCCACCCGACATCGCGTCGAAGCAGGTCGTCTGACAGAAGTCGCTATGTTTGAGATCGATATCAGCAACCAGCAGGATCTGATTCCTGTCGATACAGAGCAACTGCGACAGGCGGTACTGGTCGCGCTGAAACTGGAGGCCGTTCAGTCAGCCGTGCTCAGCATCTCAATTGTCGATAATCCGACGATACACGAGGTCAATCGCGAGCATCTGCAGCACGACTATCCAACCGATGTGATCAGCTTTCAGCTCGATTTCTCCGAAGGTGGCCTGCCGGAGGACGCCACAGAAGAGTACGAAGCGGACGACGAGACGCCGGATCGCCCGGAACACGGTGGATTCACAGACGTCGAAGATGAGAGATCACAGCTGACGAACGAGGTCATCGACCCGCGTCCTGCTTTTGGTGCCTTCATCGAAGGTGAGATTATCGCCAGTGCAGAGATGGCCGACCAGATGGCGGCCGAGGGAAACTGGAACACTGCCAGCGAGTTACTGCTTTACGTTGTCCATGGGTTGCTGCACATTTGCGGCTATGACGACCTGACGGCACCGGAAAAATCCATCATGCGATCCCGGGAAAAGCTGATCCTTGAAACACTTGGGCTGCATCCCGTCTATCCGCAGGATGAAGACTTCCACTAGCGAAGCGGCCAGAGTGCAGTTCAACTTGGCCATGAGCCTGCATGACCGCTGACGACTGACCACCCGGAACAAAAAACCACGCCAACACAGATTTTTTTGATCCGGCTACGCGGATCTGCGTTCTGAATGCCTATAGCGGTTCCCCGGGTTCCGGTTTCTGCTCCGAAGTTTCCAGGACTTCCGCAGTTCCAGGATCTCAAGGGTGTTCATTACCGAAGGCCTTTCTGGACGCACAATGAAAAGTCAATCGGACGACAAGCTCCTGCCATCTCAGTCCATCGTGAAACATGCCAAACAGCGGGCAGAACTCCCCGATGAATTCCAGCCCCTGACGGATCACCCGGAGGCAGCCGTCGTCAACGAAATCAGACCGTCGTCGCATTCCGTACCGGGCGATCGGGACAATCTGCGGGACACTGTTTCAGCCCTGCAAGCCCCAAAACGAACTCGGCGAGGTCCATTTCTTCTGGGCATGGTCTCATCGGCAACCGGCATTGGAATCGTGCTCTGTATAGCCTTTGGCCTTGTGCAGTTGCGTCGATTCGCCGGAGATCTTTCCACGTTGCTCCTGAGCGGCCTGATGATCTTCAGCGTCCTGCTGATTGGTTCGGGTTTCGGAATGATGGTGCTCTCGGCGACCGTCTTCGACCATCAGGAATTTGACCGTCTTGTGCAGGCGGGAAACATCACCGCTGTGGACTCATCCACATTGTCGGCAATCGATCCTCCGGAATCAGCGGAACTCAAGTTCCCCGCCGCGGGTCACTCGTTGCCATCCGTGCTGAAACCCAACGTTTCCGCTGCAAACTCAGCTTCAAAGGTCTTGTAAATGCCGTAAGAGTCATGCCAGCGGTTCTTCCAGCGGACTGCTGCAGGCTTATGGATTTTCTGCCAGTGAAGTAAGTGGCTTCATTGGTAGTTCGAGGCAGGCGGCTTCCAGTTCACTTCTTACCAGCAGATATTTTCCTGCCAGGCAGAGGTTGTTCCAACACACGCCACTGATTGTCCGATTGACCGCCAATTCGCGGTATTCGTTTGGGTTCGCATCCAGCAGAAACAACTCGCCCTCTTCGCTGTGCACCAGCAGGATTTTGCCCACCAGCAGCAATTGACCATGTCCGAATCGGCCACGCCGCTTCCACTTCTGCTCTCCATCAGACAGCCTCACACATTCCATGAAACCATTGGAAATGCAGTACGCGTGGTCTTCGTGGATAACGGGACTGGTCAGCTTTGTCTTCAGGACGCGACTGCTGTTCCAGACACTGCTGGCCGTCCAGACGCCATCTTTTTGTTCAAGATGAATTCGATCACCTCCACCGTCCGGATATCCTTTGCTGACGAGAATGTCCGTTTCAGAGATTGGCAGGACCTGTGAGGTATTGGCCGCTCCATCAGACTGCCCCGGTCGGGAAAATGTCCACAGAACTTTGCCGGTGTCAGGCTCAAACCCCATCACCTGCGTTTCCGCGGTCAACAGAATCTGACGAGTTCCTGCGATATCCGCGAGGATGGGAGATCCGTAGGCAATCATTTCACTGCCGCCTTTCCAGCGAAGCGCACCGGATGCCAGATCAAACGCCAGTAATGTCGCACGTTTTGGTCCCGCGGGGCCACCACCACAGATGACAACGGTGTCATCGACGATCAAAGGAGCTCCGGAACGTCCCCACGCCAGCGTCGTGTTGGACTCATATTGCGTCATCATTCCATCGCTGTCTGCGGATTCGCCGAGAGTAATTCCGAGTGTTTCGTTGAGGTCTTGCTGCCAGACCACGGTTCCATCATTTCCATTCAGGCAGACGAGGTTTCCCACGGCCCCAACAGCATAGACCAGTCCTCGATGAATTGTCGGTGTGGAACGCGGGCCGATCCGCCCCAGCTTCATGGTGTCCAGATGGCGAGCGGAAGATTCATACACCCACTGCAGTTGACCAGTCGCGACTTCATAACACGTGACACATTCCTGACCACCGCGCTGTTCCATGGTGACGGCATATCCATTCCTGGAAACAAAGCCGCTCCAACCTTCGCCGACAGGCTGCTTCCAGACCACGCGAGTCTGCCCCGACAGATCATCGGTGTTTAATTCGGCGTTCACACGCCCCACCTGGTCTGCACCCAGGAATCGGGGGAAGTCGGCAGTTGTCTCAGTCAGCAGATCAATCTGAGGTTCAGCCTCAGCAACCGACGTCTCGAAAATTGGTTTGGTTTTTTCCGTCCAGACAGGCTCAAAACGAACAACGTTGGTGTCTCCACCGTGAATCGGTCGGAAGACGCGAAAGAACATCACCGGAAGCAGCAACAGCAGGACAGACGCAATCAATCGCGTCCGCCAGCGCCAGCGACTGCGGAACAGGAACCAGATCAGCCACATCAGCAGCAGGCCAATGGCAGCAGCCAGCGTGGCCATCATGATGACATCCAGCCCCAGATGAATGGCATCTTCAATTTCACTGACGTAGCGATGACTCAGCACAATGGCGAGGCAGGCGAGTACGGTGATGGCCAGTGGATAGACGGGGCGGCGTCCCTGAGGCGCTGGGGGCGAAACAACCTGCCGTGTCTGAGCGTTGGTGGATGCGGGCGTGGATTCAGAATTCATAACATCGACCTTCTCAGAAACAGTCACTGGTCTCGATGCACCCATCCGAAGGTGCCGGAAAATTTCGCACCTGAGCATCCATAATGCTTCACGGAAATTGTTCGCGTGTCGCAAAATCCTGTCCCGACCGTGGATACGGCAGAGGCTTGCGCACGCCACGCCCCTGAATACCCGGATCATTCACAACCCGCCTCCGGGATTCAAGCCCGCTTCTCAATTCCCCAAGGCATGCGCAGGAAGTCCGCTCAGGCCACTCTCGGACGAACCGGAGATCCCGCAGAAAACAACAGCACTTCTGCCCATCAGCTCGACAGAGAACAAGAAACCTCCTTAATGAACGATCCGTTCAATCCGGCGGACCAGAATCCCCCTCTTCCATCTTCCGCCATGAAATATTTTTCGAGTGGCCTTGATCGATCGGGGGATCTTACCGAATGTCGACGTCGGTCCCGCACAAGGCACCGTGGCATCGTCAGCAGACACCGCTGGAATTCCGCCTGGATGTTTCCCGCGGAACCGCCTATCCTGCACCTCGATTTATTACCCGCCAGAGGATGATGTCAATGAGCTGTCCATGGATCCTGCGCACTCGCAATCTGACTCGTGAAAAACTACCCATTCTGATGGGAATTC
>JALQWE010000264.1:0-5462 GCA_023258825.1 Planctomycetaceae bacterium
GAACGCCGCCCGGAAAACTGCACCGCCAGCCAATGACCTTCCCCCGTCGTGCGATTCTCCAGCAACGCCGCAGGAAACTCCACCGGACTCACCAGCAAGTCCACTCTCCCGTCACGATTCCAGTCCGTCACCGCAAGGCCCCGTCCATTCTGCGGACGCAGCAGATATCCCCCGACTCGCTCCGATACATCCACAAAAAACGTCCCCTCCATGTTCTCCAGCAGCAACATGCGCTGCAGGGCCGGCGAATGCTGCGGATACTTCACCACGTTCCCGTTGCAGACGACGACATCCGGATCACCATCCAGATCAAAATCCCGAAATGCCGTCCCCCAGCCCACATAGTGCTCACCAATCGCCGAAATCCCCGCGGCGTCACTCATGTGCCGAAACATCATGTTTCCCTGATTGCGGTACAACGCGAAACTTTCCATCTCAAAATTCGCCGCCCACAAATCAAAGCGACCATCGCCATCGTAGTCACCCACCTCCACACCCATGCTGGCATCCGGCGAACCACGACCACTAACCCCGGCGCCGCTGGAAACAGAACGATCCTCAAATCGCTGCCCCTCCACGTTCCGGTACAGGAAGTTCAGCATCACATCGTTCCCCACATACACATCTGTGAAGCCATCCGCATCAATGTCTGCAGCCACCACCCCAAGCGCTTTGCCATCACTGCGCACGCCAAACTGCTGAGTCGCGTCTTCAAAGGTCCCGTCGCCACGGCTGAGATACAGAAAATCGGGAACCGCCTGAAACAACTTCGGGGAACAATTGTCACGCGTTACCCCGTCGGCCGCATAACATGGTGGGTCGTTCTCCATCGACCAGTCCACATACCCCGCGACGTAAACGTCCGGATGCCCATCACCGTTGAAATCCCCCCAGGCTGCCGATGAACACCAAACCGGACACCGCAATCCACTCTCAGCTGTCCAGTCTGTAAATGTTCCATCCCCCTCGTTGCGCCAGAATTCCACTCCCCCGTATCCAGTGATCAGCAGATCCTGAAATCCGTCCTGATCCGCATCCATCATGGCGAGACCATGGTGGTACAGTGAAACCTTTGACATGCCCGCCGTTTCAGTCACGTCCTGAAACCGCTCCCTGCGATTCCGCAACACAAACACCCCGTGCCCCACAACCCGCCGCCCGGCAAAATTTCCACCGCCCGCAATCAACGCGTCCGGCCAGCCATCCCGATCCAGATCACTCGCCGCCACACCACCGCCCAGCGATTCCAGTATCGTTGCATAGCCATGCTCTTCCCCTCGCCGCGGAATCACCGTCGGAAACTGAGTCCCTGACAGTTCCACAAACTGCAGCAACGTTTCCGGCAAGGCCTGATTCACGCCTGAGCTCAGGGCACCGCCGGAGTCATCCCCAACTCTCTCAGTGCCAATCCCGGCCGTCTCGACAGCCTTCTGCTCGCCCGGCTCTGAACGCTGCTGACACCCCACACCCCCCAACAGCACAATACAGATCGGCAGACAACAACACATCTGCCGCCAGGCCCCTGCAGGCTGTGTCGATACACTTTCAGCAGCCATCGATTTGTCCATCACACTCGCGTCACTTCCATCCATCGTCTGCGTATCCACAACTGCAGTGGTAACACCACCAGCAACCAGATCCAGAACGCCGTCACACACCACGCAAACGCACGAGTATATCGAAATTGATGCGAACGAGCGACCACGGTGACCACATCCGGAATCATCAGGATCGGCAGCACGAGGCAGAAAAATGCCACAAAAGAACAAAGCACAGTCAGCGGCAACGCGGCCCACCTTGTGTACAACGACAACACCGCCGCCACCTGACTGGAAAACAGCAGCATCACACCCCACGCCAGCAGCAGGTCCATGTCCAGCCGGACACGCAATGTCTCCCACCCCAGCACCGTCGCGACCAGCGTCCAGATCACCGCCGGAATCAACGCCAGACAACACCCCAGCAGCTTCTGCAATAACAAACCTGTTACCGAAATTGGCAACATGGCCAGCGATGACTGCGTCCCCTGACGGACCTCCGCAAACAATGTTCCCGAGGCGTACAGCAACGTCTCAACCGTCAGCCAGCCCAGACATGCAAAAAAAACCTCGAGCGCGACGTCACCTTCCGGCTTCCAGTCCCAACGCCCCGTCTGCGTCCACACCAGCGCAGGAAATCCAGCAAACAGGGCTCCGCCGCCAAGCAGCTTCACCACCAGAAAGCTATAGCCCCCGGTGAAGAAATGAAATTCCCGCCATGCAACCGGCAGACGCCCGCAACGTCCCGCTAACCAGCGTCGCCCCCGCACGTAGCCCTCCGTACCGCTATTTTCCGCCAGCCGACTCCACCGCCCCAGCAACGCCGTACTCAACACAAAACATAAGCCCCCGGGGATCACACTTCCCCAGAATTGAACACCCAGCCACGACGTCTGCTGCCAGTTATTCAGAATCTCATCAATCCGCGAAAACGGCGAAATGTTCGTCAGGACTTTGACGACACCCTGGAGAACATCCACAAACGTGGGCGCCACAACAATCACTGTTGGTAAGGCCGCCAGCGTTCGCACAATCACCACAGGCAATCCGAAAAACATCATCGCCAACAGGCCCGCAAGCGCCATCGCACGCCCGGAAGTCACACAGCGCGCACTGCACAACAACGCGACATTCGCGACCAGAATCAGCCATGCCGCCAGAGCCAGCCACGCAGCAATCACCTGCTGCCACAACAGCCCTCCCAGCGTCACCGCAAGAAAGGCAAACGGCAATTGTGTGACCAGCAACAGAAGTGAACTGACCAGCCTTGATGTGGATTTACCAAGAGTGATCGCGAGGGGCGTCATGCCCGCCATCTGCAGCAGCGCGAACGTCCCCGCCTCTTTCTCCTCAGTCAAAGCCGTCACAAAGTAACTGATTCCCGAAACCGTAATCAGCACAATATTCAGATAACACACCGCTTCGAAAAATCTCAAACCCGCGCGAGTCGTTCCGAAGGCGTCCAGCCACGCCGTCGCCAGCGCAAACATCATGAATAACGCGAATCCACCCCGAATCAGATGCGGCCACCGGGAACGCTGATCCACCCGCAGCGTCCAGTTGAACAGTGTCAATGCCCCCTGCAGCATTATCGCACTCCCCGCGTGGTCAATTCCATAAATGCGTCATTCAGATGTCGCCGCTGCTGACTGAAGGACACCAACGGCAAATCCAGATTCACCAGCTGCCGCAGGAAATCATTCCCCGAGATGCTGTCTTTCAGACGCAACACAAAATCACGCCCCGTGGCAAACTCCGGATCCACCACCGAAACTACGCCCTCACACCCCTGCAACCGCTCTCGTACCCCGGCAATCACCACCGATAACTTCAGATTCCAGACGCCCGCCGAATCCGGTGATTCCAGCAACACGTCCATCGGGCCGCTGAACCGAATCTGCCCTCGATCAATCACCGTCACACTGTCACACAACTCCGCCAACTCACTCAAGATGTGCGAACTGATGAAAATCGTTTTGCCAATCCGTCGCAGCTCCCGCAGGATTTCCATCAATTCAATTCGAGCCCCTGGATCCAGACCACTCGCCGGCTCGTCCAGCAGCAGAATCTCCGGATCATGCACCAGAACCCGCGCCAAGCCCACCCGCTGCTGCATCCCCCGCGATAATCCCGATATCAAGTCGTCCCGACGCCCCGCCATGTCCGTCAGAGTCAGAACATCTCCAATCACCCTGTCACGCTCCGCCGCCAGCAACCCATAAGCCGCCGCGAAGAAATCCAGGTACTCAAACACTGTCATCTGCCGGTACATGCTGAAATGATCTGGCATGTAACCTATCCGACGCCGCACTCCCTCCGGGTCCGAACGCACATTACGCCCCAGAACCTCCACCTCACCCCGATTCTGCCGCAGTAACGTACAAATCACCTTCAACGTCGTCGTCTTGCCAGCACCATTCGGTCCCACAAAACCATGCAGCGTCTGAGGCATGACACAGAATGTCACCTGATGCAGCGCCTGATGCCCCCGGAATGCATGCGACAGATTCGTCACCGATATCGCAGGAACCGTGTCTCGGGTGATAACCGCCATAAAGAATCAACCATTCTGAAAACGCAGAAATGAACAGGCTGAAGGAGCAGGGCAGGGCGCAATTCTGTCTGGAAACTTCAAAAAACAACAGTCCCCGACAACCATTCCCCGCGATTTCTGTTCGTCAAAACCACTTTCTGCCGCCTCACGAATTCTGTCAGTCCGCTTGCCCACCTCCCGATCCCGCAATCCCTTTTCATACCGCCATTCATCAGACACACTACCCGTCACAGCTTGCTCGCAGATTCGCCACACAAATCATTCGTCTCCTGTTTTACCCGGCAGTCCCGCATTTCTCCACCGCCCCGTTCTGTCCTTACGTCTGACGGACCAGCAAGCCAAAGACTCAACCCACATTTCCCCCCCGATTTCAGGACACCCACCGTGACACCATCGTTCATGCAAGTGCTGGCCGCCACGCTCACCTGTCTCTGCCTGCTGCTTCCGGCCAGGCTTCAGGCCGCAGAACGCCCCAATATCCTCTTCGTCTTCGCAGACGACTGGGGACGCTACACCAGCGCCTACGGACGTCTCGAACCCGGATCTCTGAATGATGTCGTGCAAACTCCCAACTTTGATCGACTCGCCGCCTCCGGAGTCCTGATGACACACGCATTCGTCAGCTCTCCCTCCTGCACACCCTGCCGCAGCGCACTCCTCTCCGGTCAGCACTTCTATCGCACCGGACGCGGCGCCATTCTGCTCGGTGCACAATGGGATCCGCAAATCCCATCCTTCCCACTGCTCCTCGAAGGGGCCGGATATCACATCGGGTACACCGCCAAAGTCTGGGGACCAGGCAGTCCCGCAAACGCGCCCTTCGGTGCCCAGCGAACCGCCGTCAAACCAGCCCCCGGTCAGTTCAATAATTTCTCCGAGTTCCTGAATGCGGCCACCGACCCCGAGGCCGCCAAACAGCAACTGCTCAACGAAGTCGCCGGCAATTTTCGCACGTTCCTCAGAACTGTCCCCCACGAAAAACCGTTCCTCTACTGGTGGGGCCCCACAAACACACATCGCTCCTGGATCCCCGGCTCAGGAAAACGCTTCTGGAAGATCAACCCCGACGCCCTGCAGGGAAAACTTCCACGCCACTTCCCGGATGTCCCCGAAGTTCGCGAGGACGTTGCCGATTACCTCGGTGAAGTGCAGGCCTTTGACGCCGGGCTTGGAGCACTCCTGCAGGCTCTCGAGGAATCCGGACAACGCGAGAACACCATGGTCATCGTGTCCGGTGATCACGGAATCCCGGGAATGCCCGCAGGAAAATGCAATCTCTACGACCTCGGTACACGCGTCTCGCTCGCTGTCGTCTGGCCCGCACAAATTCCCGGGCATCGAATCGTCGACGACTTTGTCTCACTCCCCGA
>JALQWE010000264.1:5472-5736 GCA_023258825.1 Planctomycetaceae bacterium
ATCTCTGTTACCCCTCCTCAAGTCCTCCGCCAACGGGCAACTCGACCCGGCTCGCGATCATGTGATTATCGGGCGCGAACGTCACGTCGCTCGCGCTCGTACTGATCTGCTGCCTTATCCACAACGAGCCCTCCGAACTCGCGACTTTCTCTACATCCGCAATTTCGCCCCGGAACGCTGGCCAATGGGGGTCGCTCCTGGCTTCGGATTGCCACCCGGCCCCATGCCCCCTCATGATCAACTCGACTCAAACACCTTCGCCGC
>JALQWE010000265.1 GCA_023258825.1 Planctomycetaceae bacterium
GATCCTGAAGGATGACATCCGGCGATTCGGAAGCGGGAATATTGGTGCGACAAATGTGGGCCGTGTTCTTGGATGGCGCTGGGGTATCCTGGTGCTGATTCTGGATGCACTGAAGGGTCTGCTGCCTGTGCTGGTGGTTGATGAAGTCCTCCGTTCGACAGGCCATTCTGATCCAGCAGGCTACTGTCGACTGATCACAGGGATCTCGGCGGTCGTTGGACACATGTACCCGATCTGGCTTCGATTACGCGGCGGCAAAGGGGTCGCCACGGCTCTTGGGGTTGTCCTGATTGTTTCGCCGGTTTGCAGTGGTCTGGCCTTTCTGAGTTTCTCAATTGTGCTGCTGCTCAGTCGCATGGTGTCATTGTCTTCAATTGTCGCATCGCTGGTGTTTGCGATCTCGCACCTGATCAGAACCGGGGCCACGGCATGGACAGGCACGGGGCTGCCATTGACGATATTTTCCTTCGTGATCCCGGGTTTGATCATCTGGCGACATCGGACGAACATCGGCCGGATCCTGACTGGAACAGAGAATCGTCTTGGCGCTGGGAAAGCGGCCGCGAAAGCCTCGTCGCCATCCAGCCCCTGACAAATCACGAGGCAGCATGAGGCAGCAACCGGCGGGAGATACGTTCGCAGAGTGCGTCAGATGCGGACCTGCGGTCCAGACGACAGAATCAGGCAAGGCGTATCGGCAGAGACTGGAGATTTCCATGGAGCAGCGAAAGAGTATTTCGATGTGGTTCGCCGCGGTGTACCTGTTTGTTGGGTTGCCAGGAGTTTGCAGCGCGACCCTGGGAATCAATGTGTTCCAGACCGAGCTGCCTGCTCCCGGAGCAAGCTTTGCAACAGCAGACACGCTGTCCCGCGACATGGATACTCGCGCAGACGCTCAGCAGTGCCTCGAAGGACTGCGCTGGACTCCTGAAAAATTTTCGGTGGTATGTGAACCTCCAAACAACGACCAGGGTGACCTGCTGATTCGATTTCCCAGTCCGATCTCGACCGGCGATCAGGTGAACGATCTTGTCTCCATGGAATGGTACGCGGCTCGGGATGGGCAGGGGCAACTTGTATCTGCGAATTGCGTCATTGTTGTGCATGAATCAGGGCGGGGCATGACGGTCGGTCGAATTTTTGCCCGCGGACTGAATGCGCAGGGCTTGCACACATTTCTGGTTCATCTTCCGGGCTATGGGGCACGTCGTTCACCGGAAAGCGATAAACCGGAACGGATACTGACGGGGATGCGTCAGGCGATTGCGGATGTTCGTCGAGCGCGGGACGCGGCTACGTGCCTTCCGAGTGTGAAGAGCGAGGTTGTCGGGGTTCAGGGAACCAGTCTTGGCGGATTTATCACTTCGACCACCGCCAGCCTCGATTCCGGATTTGACCGTGTTTTCATTCTCCTGGCAGGTGGAAATCTGCATGAGGTCGTCATGCAGGGAAAGAAAGATGCCGCGAAATTCCGCGAGCGACTTGAATCGATTGGGATCCGGGGTGAAAAGATTCGGGAATTGGCCAGTCCCGTGGAACCAATGCGGGTCGCACACCGCCTGAATCCAAAAACAACCTGGCTGTACAGCGGAAAATACGATGATGTGGTGCCTCCGGCCTGTTCAAAAGCACTGGCAGTGGCGGCTGATCTGCCTGCAGGGCACCACATTGAGATGGCGGCTGATCATTATTCCGGAATTCTTTACCTGCCGGCTGTGATCGCTGAGATTCGCTCGCGCATGGATCCTGTCCTGCCCGCCCCTGTCGCCCCGCAAAACTGAACTCCTAAAGGTTTTCCGTCGGCAGAATTTCCGGGAACGCCTCGCGATTGTTCCACCTGCAGCGCTCATGCGACTTACGCGCCCACGCATCTGAATTGGGAAGCCCGCAGCGAATGGGAACCGATATCCAGAAGCACCGGGGCAGGGGAGTGGAAGAAATTGCCGAAATTCCCCCGCCAGGGGCTCTGAAACATCGCAGTCCTGTGATGCGTGATGTGTGGAAATTCACATACACATAGACGGGCTGCATGCGGGAATGGGCTGACAGGGGTCAGACAGGCTTGAACGGGAGGCTGTAGCAGCGTCCTGTTGACAACCGGTCCAGACCACAATGCCGTGTCCTGAATGTTTCCTGGAAGTCCGGACGGTGAGGAAGCAGCAACAGAGTTCAGGATCGTTGATTCTGAGCGTGGATCGGCGTCAGCAACTGACGTTTAGGGGTTTTCCAGCATGTGTCAGTCGGCCACAGCGATCAGACTTCCAGAGACACCCACCGAGGTGAAAACTCTTGAACATCTTCGCCATTTTGTGCACGTGACACTGTGTCGAAAGGAAAATTTGCTTGAGTACCAGTTTCCGATGACGGAACTGGAGTTACAGCAGAACGGTCGCCGTTGCGGAGTGCAGTTTGTACTGCACGGCCCACGGTCGGTGCGTTTGTCCGCAGTCTGGGCGGAGTTTGCCAACGAAATCCTGCTGTACGACGCCACCGGCCATCGCTTTGGCAAAATTCGACTGCCGAACCGATTAATTGCCGGTTAGCGTCCGCTGCACAGTTCTGTACCGCGTTGAGCAGGTGCTTGAGAAGCCCGTTGTGCACTGCCGGCGGACGGATGAACGCACACTTCCAGGCGGGCTGTATCTGTCAGCGTGCCATATGGATTGTCTGAGAGCGATCCGGTCCCACAGAAATGAACTCCACTGGCTTACCGATCAGTTGTTCGATGGTTCGACAGTACTGTTGAGCATTTGGGGGCAGATCACGGAAGTTTCTGACGCCGGTAATATCCTCTTTCCAGCCGGGGATGGAACGCAGGACAGGCTTGGCGTCGGCCAGATCCTCGCAGCGGCTGGGGAGTGATCGCGTGATTTGTCCGCGAATGTCATAGGCTTCGCAGATGTTGAGTTCATCAAAACCGCTGAGCACATCAAGCAGGGCGATGGTGAGCGAGTCAACACCGCTGATGCGGGCGCTGTAGCGAGTGGCGACGGCATCGAACCAGCCGCAGCGTCGCGGGCGCCCGGTGACAGTGCCGAATTCATTGCCAGCGATACGGATTCTCTGGCCAATTTCGTTATCAAGTTCGGACGGGAACGGTCCGCCGCCGACGCGGGTCGTGTAGGCCTTGGCGACGCCGATCATCCGTTGAATAGCACGTTCGGGAATACCGCTGCCGCTGTGAATTCCACAGCCAGAGCTGTTGGAAGAGGTCACGTAGGGGAAGGTGCCGTGATCGACGTCAAGGAGGCTTCCCTGAGCGCCTTCGAAGAGGATGTGTTTCTGCTGGTCAAGGGCATCGAGCAACCATGCTGTGGTGTCGACGGCCATGGGACGAATGCGTTCTGCGGCCGCGGAATACTGTTCGATGATCTGATCGGCATCCAGTTGGGTGGAATCCGGGTCGAGCGCATTCAGAAGTTTTTGTTTGAACGGGACAATTTCGCGGACCTTTGCCGCGAAAGAATCCTTTTTGACGAGATCACCGATGCGAATGGCGTGTGACCTGCCCACTTTGTCTTTATAGCAGGTCCCAATACCTCGCATGGTCGTCCCGATAGCCGCGGCGCCGCGCGACTTTTCGACAGCGGCTTCTTCGAGCATATGCCATGGGCAAATGACGTGGGCGCGGTCGCTGACGAGCAGTCGTCCGGAGCAATCCTGGCCGCCGGATTGCAGGCCGTCGAGTTCCCTGAGCAAAGCCAGGGGATTCACCACGACGCCGGGCGCGATCACCGATGTGATGTGGGAATGCAGAATTCCCGTGGGGAGCAGGCTGAGTTTGTAGGTGGTGCCATCGAATTTGACGGTGTGCCCGGCGTTATTACCGCCCTGATAGCGGACGACGACCTGGTGGGATTCCGTCAGCAGGTCGACAATTTTACCTTTGGCTTCGTCGCCCCACTGAAGTCCGATGACAGAAGTTGCCGGCACTGAGATTACTCGCAGAAACAGGAAAGTCAGGAAGAGCAGATTTCGAGGCGGAATGCCCCGGAAACGTTGCTGAAAAGCCGGAAAGCGGCAGTACCGAAGCCCGGCAGCGTCGCGGGATTGTACCGAGGAAACAGGAATTCCCAAACGCAACCGCCCGAATTCGCACTGAAGGCGGAGGAATCCGGCGAACCTGAGAAATCGGCTCGAATTGTCGGAATAAACGGCAGATCTTTTCAACCGCTGAGGCCGGAGTCGGAAAACGGCAGCATCTTCCCCGAAAGGCAGGTGTTTTGAGTGCTCGTTGGGGTGGCGAGTGCTGAATCGGTTCGTTTTTGAATTCGCACATTGGACCAGTTTGTAGTAGACTTCCCCCCGGACACTGCGGTCAGCACAGGTGGCGCTGAATCGTTGCAGTGGCGTGTTTCCACCGTGGGTAGCCGGTACCGAGTATGACCGCCAGCCAGGCAGATCGACAATTGGTGCAGCGAATCCGCGACGGAAATCCGGACGCGTGGCAGCAGTGCATCGACCTGTACGAGGGTCGGTTGCTGGCCTTCGCCAGGGCTCGGCTACAGGATCGCATGGCGGCCGAGGACGTGGTTCAGGAGACCTTGCTGGGGTTTCTGAAGGCCTTACCGAACTACGATGAGCGAACGCCGCTGGAATCCTGGATGTTTTCCATAGCGTCGCACAAGCTTGTGGACTTCATGCGACGATCCGGGCGTCGACCAGTGCTGCCACTGCTGACATCAGAGTCAAAAGATGGTGCGGCACGTGATTTAACGGGCCCCGGCCGAGCCGCATCGAGTATCATGCGCAGCAGCGAACGGGCTCAGGCTGAAGCCGCCTTTCTGGAACAGGTACTGCGTGAGCTCATTCGGGATTTCAGAAAAAATGGAGCCTGGGAGCGACTCAAGTGCGTGGAACTGATTTTTGTGCTCGGCTGGGCCAATAAAGATGTGGCTCGCCGCATGCAGCTGTCCGAACAGAATGTGGCAAATCACAAATTTTTCGTCGTTCAGAAACTCCGCGACGCCGCCAAAGCCGCTCGCGTCGAAAGTCAGATTCTGAATTCGCTCGACGCGGAATGAGTGTCGGCTGAAATCCCAGCGTTCCGCAGGCCCCCTCGCCCGTGAAATCTACGGAAAACGCAAATCCTGCCAAAAAAGCTGAGCCGAATCCCCGGGTCCAGGATACCGTCAGAATGCAGTTGCTGCTAGAATTGCCGGAAGCAGCGATTGCCGCGAATTCGTCGGCCGACTGCCGATCGCGTTTCGAAACGGGATTCTCAGGGAATTCAGTCGTTCCCGTCTCGCGAATCCGGAAGTTACAGGGCTGTCAGTCAACGGCCCGTCGTGTTGAGACAGGATCTTTTTCATGCAGCTCATCTGTAACCGTTCGTTGTTTTCCACAGCATTCTCGCTCGCTGCCTCTGCGGTACCAACACGTACCCCCAAAGACGTGCTCCGCAATGTTCTGATGACCGTCTCCGCAGACGGCGTGCAGCTGATTGGGACGGACCAGGAAGTCGCCATTCGATACAAGGTGAATGGTGTCACAACCGCTTCAGCCGGTGAAGTGCTGCTACCCACGCAGAAAATCTCGTCCATTCTCCGCGAACTGCAGTGTGAAGATGTCGAGTTGCAGGTGGACGATCAGACGATCGTCGTGAAGGCAGCGAACTCCAGGTTCCGGCTGTCCAGCGAGGATCCACGTGAGTTTCCGCCGGTGCCGGAATTTGGCGAAGAAAGCTACTTCCGCGTCCCCGCACCCGTCTTCCGTCA